>JAJDIC010000076.1 GCA_030266525.1 Desulfovibrio sp. OttesenSCG-928-G15
ATTTTTCTGTTATCAAAATATTCTTTCAAAAGCAGCGTAAGCACACTTCCAATACCAAGGCCACCGACCAAACTTGCTATGTCCATGTTTCCTCCAGAGTTGGATACCCAACCTCTGGCCCAACTGTCCCAAAATTGGCCCAAAAAGTCAAATCGCCGGATTTTCCATTTTGGAAAATCCGGCGATTTCGTTGCTACTGTTGGTGCCCAGGACGGGACTTGAACCCGTACAGCGTTACCGCCGAGGGATTTTAAGTCCCTTGTGTCTACCAATTCCACCACCCGGGCGGGTGTGATGTTGTGTGTTGGGCTATAGCGTTTCTTCGGTCTGGCGTCAAACTGGGGAGCGGGGAAGTCAGGGCCTGGGACAGATTTTGGCGAGAGGGGAATTTTTCTTCATGTCGTGCATTAAGAATTATTGTCTGGACTTTCGGCATGTTATGCAACCTAAGGGTTGAACATGCTGATATCACTTGCTAAAGACGGGCTTTTGTTCGCTATGCTAGTGTGGTATAGGCTCTGGTGTGACTTTGCTTTTGCAGGTGGCTGTTTTTGTAGTGAATACTTCTCTGGCGGCCCTGAGATGTTATGCTCAAAGGGCGTATCGGGATATCAATGTCAAAAACGTATAAAATTGGCGAAGCGGCGGCTCTGCTCAACCTGAAGACCTATGTGCTTCGGTTCTGGGAAACGGAATTTCCGGAAATTGCTCCTTTGCGTACGGAAAAAGGCCAGCGCCTGTATGCCGAAGAGCATATCGCCCTTTTGGAGCGCATTCGCTATTTGCTGCACGACAGGGGTTTGACCATTGGCGGCGCGAGAAAGGCTCTGGAAGAGGAACAGGCTCGCGGGGTTGTCTATTCTTTTGGCGTTCCCGGTGCCATAGCCAGGGATGCTGCCCGCCCTGTGAAGCAACCCGCCGAGCTTGAACAGTTTGATCTGGACGAGGACGAGGACAGCGACGAAAATTTTTCTCCCGCCCCCTACATCGATTATACTCTGGACAGCGGCCAGCTAACCCCTTCCCGCCCCCTGGTACGGCGCAAGGGGCAGTGCAATTTGCCCGGTATTGAAGAACCCGCCGCCGTCTATGCCGACGCGCAGTCCGAAGAAGCGGCCCCCGACCAGGCCACATCTGGCATGCACGGCATGCTGCCGCTCTTTTCCATGGTCAGGACAACCCCGACCACGTCTGGAACATCCCCGGCCGGAACCAATTTCATTCGCGCAAGCGCCCCTGAAACCGGCCAAAAGGCTGGTCAGAGCGCCAACCATGCCACCAGTCAGAGCGCCAGCCATGCAGCCGTCATCACCGACGTGCCGCTCACCTCATGGCAGCCCGCCCCTGCCGCTCCCCCGCAGGACCAGGCAGCAGTTCAAGTGCTTCCCGCCCGGGGCATTTCGTCCGAATTTCTGCACGATGTCATCCATGAGTTGCAGGCTGTTGCCGCCCTGCTTCAAGGACCGGCCCCAGCAGCACATCACGCGGTTGCCGATCCTGTTGTCGCCCCCCTTTCCACCCACGCCCCCGGCTCCGACCTGGCCTCCAACTCCTGCCCTGGCCCTGCCGCTGACGAAACCGCCAACACCATCCGGCCTGAAATTCCGGCCTCCTTTTCCGAACCCCGCTGAGGTCGTATGATTTTGTCACCTTCGCTGTTATCGGCTGATTTCGGCAACCTTGAACGCGAACTCAAGGCTCTTGAAACCGCAGGGCTGGCCTGGGTACATTGGGACGTGATGGACGGGTCCTTTGTGCCCAACATCACCTTTGGCCCGCCGGTGATCAAAAGGCTGCGCAAGGCAACCGGACTGTTTTTCGACGTACACCTCATGATAGACGCCCCGGAGCGCTACCTGACCGAATTTGCGGACGCCGGGGCCGACCTGCTGGTTGTGCACGCCGAGGCCAGCCTCCACCTGGACCGCACCCTGCGCGAAATTCGCCGCCTGGGCATGCGGGCGGGCGTCGCCCTGAACCCGGCCACGCCGGTCAGCGCCATTGAAAACGTTTTGGACCTGTGCGATCTCGTTCTGATAATGAGCGTCAACCCGGGCTTTGGGGGACAGAGTTTTATCCCGCAGAGCATTCCCAAAATCCGGCGTCTCGCCGCCATGTTGCAGGAATGCGGCCACAAGGCGCACATTCAGGTTGACGGCGGTGTAACCCCCGACAACATCAAAAGCCTGATAGACGCCGGGGCGGACGTTTTTGTATCCGGCTCAGCATTTTTCAATTTTCCGCCGTATGCCGACAGACTCGCAGTGTTTCACTCGGCTGCGGGCGAACAGGGAAAGTAGCTTTACGCGTTCAACCGCTGTACCAACACGGCAGCAACAAGACTGCCTGCGATAATCCCAAGGAGTAGACATGCCCTCACGCAAAGAACTGGCCAATGCCATACGCGTTCTTGCCATGGACGCTGTTGAAAAAGCCCGTTCGGGCCACCCGGGCGCACCGCTCGGCATGGCCGACATGGCGGAAGTGCTGTGGAACGATTTCCTTAAGCACAGCCCGGAAAATCCCCAATGGCCCGACCGCGACCGTTTTGTTCTTTCCAACGGCCACGCCTCCATGTTGCTGTATGCCCTGTTGCATCTTTCCGGCTACGACCTGAGCATGGACGACCTGAAGGCCTTTCGGCAGTTGCACTCAAAAACCCCGGGGCACCCGGAATACGGCGTTACACCGGGGGTGGAAACAACCACCGGGCCTCTGGGACAGGGCATTGCCACGGCTGTGGGCATGGCCCTTGCTGAGCGCCTTCTGGCCGAAGAGTTCAACCGGGAAGGCCACGCCATTGTGGACCACTATACTTACGTCTTCATGGGCGACGGGTGTCTTATGGAAGGGCTTTCGCATGAGGCGGCGTCCCTTGCGGGCACGTTGGGCCTTGGCAAGCTTATCGCCTTTTGGGACGATAACGGCATTTCCATTGACGGCCCGGTGAAAAACTGGTTTGCCGACAACACCCCGGCCCGGTTCAAGGCTTACGGCTGGCATGTGGTGGCCGACATTGACGGTCACGATCCGGCGGCCATCAAAAAGGCCATTGCCAAAGCCAAAAAGGAAACCGGGGCCCCTTCCCTGCTCTGCTGCCGTACCACCATAGCTTACGGCGCCCCCGGCATGGCCGGATCGGAAAAGAGCCACGGCTCACCCTTTGGAGAAGAAGAGATTCGC
Source organism: Desulfovibrio sp. OttesenSCG-928-G15 (assembly GCA_030266525.1). Next base: position 3,184 of record JAJDIC010000076.1, read on the forward strand.
GCCGCCCGCAAATTCCTCGGCTGGACCAGCCCGGCCTTCGAGATTCCCGCAGACATCAAAAACGCCTGGGATGCGAAGAAAAAAGGCCGTAGCGCTGAAAAGCGCTGGGATGACGCCTTTGCCGCTTACGCTGCCGCCCACCCCGATCTGGCTGCCGAATTTACCCGCCGCATGAGCGCACAGCTGCCCGAAAACTGGGATACTCTGCTCAAGGAGCATATGCATGCGGTGCAAAAAGCGGGCGAGCCAAGAGCCAGCCGCGTATCTTCCCGCGAAGTGCTGGACATTGCCGCCCCGGCCATACCCGAACTGCTGGGCGGCTCTGCCGACTTGAGCGGTTCTGTGGGAACGCTCTGGAAGGGGGCCAAGGCCATTACCCCCGATGACTTCAGCGGTCGCTACATTTCTTACGGCGTGCGGGAGTTCTGCATGGCCTGCATGATGAACGGCCTGGCTCTGCACGGAGGCTTCATACCCTACGCCGGAACCTTTCTCGTTTTCTCGGACTATTGCAAAAACGCGGTCCGCCTGTCCGGCCTGATGAAGCAGCGCGTCGTGTATGTGTTCACCCACGACTCGATCATGGTCGGTGAAGACGGCCCCACGCACCAGCCGGTCGAACAGATATCCATGCTTCGCACAACACCGGGCGTGCATGTATGGCGGCCTTGCGACAGCGTGGAAACAACCATGGCCTGGCACGAAGCCATTGCCCGCACAGACGGCCCCTCCTGCCTGATTCTTTCCCGGCAGAACCTGCCTGTCGCGGAAAGGGACGCCAAAACCGTGGCGGCCATTTCCCGTGGCGGTTATGTGCTATGCGACAGCAAGGGCGCGCCGGAAGTTATCTTGATTGCCACGGGCGCGGAAGTGGCTCTGGCCCTTGCGGCCAGGGAAGCACTGGAAAAACGCGGTAAAAGAACCCGCGTGGTTTCCATGCCCTCTGCCGAAGTATTTGAAAACCAGGATCGGGACTGGCGCGAATCTGTCCTGCCACATGCCGTGCGGGCGCGGGTAGCCATTGAAGCGGGCTCACGCGAATACTGGCGTAAATATGTCGGCCTTGACGGGCGGGTAGTGGGCATGACCGGTTTTGGGGAATCTGCCCCCGGCTCTGTCGTCTATGACTATTTTGGATTTACCGTGGACAAGGTTCTTGAAGAAGTAAAAATAGCCCTGTTGAACTGCCAGGGGCAGGACAAGGAGTAGCCCGCTGAATACCCAGGCCACGCCCCCCGGCAAAACGGAACATAGCCCTTCCTTGCGCCCCGCCCCTTCGGCGGGGCGCTCTACAGGTGCGCCCCAGGCCAATGGAAGCGCCAGTTCCGGCAACGCGGCATCCAGCCAGACGCCGTCGAAAATTCCGCTGCCGAAAGATGAACATGACGACGCGCCCACATCCTTTGGCGTTGTCCGCTCCCTCGCTTGGGTGGCCATGGCCCTGACCATTATTCTGTCCGTTCTGGCCGCGCTGTACCTTGGCAACACGGCGGACAACACCCTGATCAAGAAAAACCACAGTTTTGCTTCGCTTCTCGCGGCCAACCTGAACAACCAGATCGCCCGCCGCTTCACCATGCCCACTCTGACCATTTTCGGCAGCATAGACCTGGACAACGACGACCAGTACAAGGCGCTGGATCAGGTAGTCCAGTCCATATTACAGGGGCTTAACGTACACGATCTGCGCATTTATTCGGATAACAACATCATTCGCTACGCCTTGGACAAGTCGGAAGTCGGCAAATGGGATATAGCCACCCCTTTGGTGGCCCAGGCCTCCACTTCGGAAGGGCCGATATTCGAGATTATTTCCACCATTCCTTACTGGCAGGCTTTTTTCAAACTCGGCCTGGATCCGGGCACCTTTGTCATGCGCACAACGTATCCCCTGCGCTTTGACAGCCCGATTTTTCCCAGAAACAACCAGAACAACCTTATGGGAATTCTGGAGTTTTCACAGGATGTTACCCAAGACATTCAGAGTGGCTTCGGTTTCCAGCACCTTGTTCTCGGGGTCTCGCTGCTCAGTTCCGGCATGCTCATGTTCCTGCTCATGTTTCTTGTCAGACGCGCAGAACGCGCGCTGGCCATACGCATGCGCGAGCAGCAGCGCCTGCAATCGGAACTGCACCAGCACGAAAAACTGGCGGGTATGGGCCGGGTTGTAGCCAGTATCGCCCATGAAATACGCAACCCGCTCGGCATTATTTCTTCCAGCGCAGAGCTGCTTTTGCGGCGCTCAAGCCCCTCTGCTTCCCCCGGCACGTCCAAGATATTGCAGGCCATTTACGATGAAGCAAAACGCCTGTCCCGCACGGTCAGCGACTTTCTGGACTATGCCCGTCCGCAGCAGCCTCGGCACGACCCTGTTGATACCGGCAGTGTAGTCACCCAGGCCATCACCTTTTTGGGGCCGGACATGAACGAGCGGGACATCGGCGTGGTGCGCACCGGGCTCATCGACGCACCGCTTATGGTGCCTGGCGACAAGGACCTTTTGTACCGGGCTTTTTACAACATTATGGGCAACGCGGTGCAGGCCATGGGCGCTTCCGGCACGTTGACCATCCATTTTGACAAAATTTCCGGCCCGCCCGAACAGGTATGCATAACCTTTCATGATTCAGGGCCGGGTTTTCCGGAAAACTATATGGCCCAACTACTGGACCCTTTTTTCACCACCAAGGACGACGGCACGGGACTTGGCCTGCCGATTATGAACAACATCATCACCGGCCACGGAGGCGTGCTGGAGCTGTTCAACGCGCCGGAAGGCGGCGCCATGGTCAGGGTAACCCTGCCCGCGCTTGACCAGCCCAAGCCCCAGGAACAGTGAAACAACGCCCGTCCAGTGCATGCTGAGACGCATGGAATGTTACCGGGCAAATATGCAAAAACGGACTGACAGCCCCCTGTGACCCAGCGAATTTTCGTTAAACGCGGGGACACTCCGGCTCAGTAGAAACGCGTCCCGCCGCTCCCGGCCCACCACGCACCCAAGACACACGAAGCACTATGAACAACGAACAGTCCCACATACTGATTATTGATGACGAAAAAAACTACCTTCTGGTTCTGGAAGCGCTGCTTCTGGACGAAGGCTATGCTGTCACCGCCCTGAACGACCCGGAAGCGGCCCTTGTCTTTCTGGATGAATCCGAAGTGGACGTGATCATTACCGACATGAAAATGCCCAAACTCACGGGCAAGGACGTGCTGGAACACGTCAAGCGCGATTACCCGCATATTCCGGTTCTCATGATGACGGCCTTCGGCACCATTGAAAGTGCCGTTGATGTTATGAAAATGGGCGCGTTTGACTACATTACCAAGCCCTTTTCCAATGACGAACTGCTGCTTTCCGTACAAAACGCCACGGAACTGGCAAAAATACACCGCCGCTATCGGCTTTTGCATGAAAACCTGGAAGAGCGCTACGGCCTGCACCAGATAATCGGTAAAAGCAAGGGCATTCGCAACACCCTGGACATGGTGGACAAGGCCGCGCCCACCAAGAGCAACGTGCTGATTACCGGAGAATCCGGCACCGGCAAGGAACTGGTGGCGCGAGCCATTCACTTTGCATCTTCGCGCAAGGACGGTCCCTTTATCAGCGTCAACTGTATGGCCCTGAACCCCGGAGTGCTGGAAAGCGAGCTTTTCGGGCATGAAAAAGGCTCCTTCACCGGGGCAGTTGCCATGCGGCGCGGTCGGTTTGAACTCGCCAACAACGGCACGCTTTTTCTGGATGAAATCGGCGAACTGTCTCACGACATGCAGATCAAACTCTTGCGCGTCCTGCAGGAGCGGCGCTTTGAGCGGGTAGGCGGCAGTGAGGAGATAGAGGTCGATATCCGGGTGGTCACAGCCACAAACAAAGATTTGCAAAAAGAAGTGGAAAACGGCAACTTCCGCGAAGATTTATACTACAGGCTGAACGTGGTGCACATCCTTCTGCCTCCCTTGCGCGAGCGCCGTGAAGACATTCCCCTGCTCGTGGCGCATTTTATTGAAAAAATCGCAACCGAAGGCGGGCTTGAGCGCAAAACAGTTGCGCCGGAAGCGCTTGAACTGCTAACAGGCTACGAATGGCCCGGCAACATCCGGCAACTGGAAAACGTGGTGGAGCGCTGCATGGTCATGGTCAGCGGGGGCACCATAACCGTTGCCGATTTGCCGCCCGAAGTGAAAGGCGACGAAGCGCAGTTGAAAAACGCTCTGGATATGCTTCCCGTGGAACTGAACCTTGCGGACACCCTGGACAAGCTGGAAGCGGCCCTCATCAGGCGGGCCTTGGCCAGAGCGGATTTTGTACAGGTCAAAGCAGCTGAATTACTGGGGATTTCCAAGAGTCTGTTACAATACAAACTGCGCAAGTACAGCATTACCGGGCATTAATCCGGATTGCTCCGGTCCTGTGACCAAAAGATACTCGCTATGAGCTCTCCTTCCCCTTTTTTACTCATGCTGGGCATTACCGGCAACCTGGCCTTTGCCGCCGGCGCGCTGCTGCTGTCGTTTCGCCGCCACAGCCCGTCCCTTGGCGCGGACGTGCTTGTGTACACAGACTGTACTCTGCCTGAGAAGGATGAACGCCTTTTACGCGAGCTTGGCGCACGCGTTATGCCCTACACGCCGGACACCACCTCGCTTCCTGCCGACTATCTGAAGCGCTTCAGCCCCTTGGCACTGTCTCGGCTTGAAGCTTTCAACCTGCTGTATTTTTACGAAACAGTTGTCTGGCTGGATGTGGATACAGCCATTCAAGGCGACATCAGCCCGCTTTTCACCGAATACGGCCCCTTTTCCCTGGCTCTGACCGATCCCCACTGGTATCCTGACGGAAAGCCGGGAAAAGCCAGGATCAATATCATACAGGATATCCCGCGCTTCAACCCGCACGCCCCCAATTACAATTCCGGGGTCATGACCGTCACGCGCGCCCTGGGCGATTGGCACACGCTGTACAAGATGTGCCTTGGCTGGCTTAAACACTATGGCCCGTCTTTTCGTTTTGCAGATCAGGGTGTGCTGAACATGCTGGCCCAACACCTGCAAACAACGGCCCCCTTGCTGTTCACGCCGTTGCCCCATGATGTATACAACGCGCACCCGCGCAACCCGGGCGCTGCCCTCGCCCCTCTGGTGCACTTCTTTGGTCCCTACAACGTGTGGAGTGACGGGCGCCTCTTATGCGCCTTTCCCGAGTGGACAAGGGACTACCGGCGCTGGCTGGCCCTTGGCGGAAGCCCCCACTCGGGTGTGGTGCGCCACGCGGATTTTTGCCCGAACGGCCCGCTGGAGATGCTGGGGCTGGCAGTGGCGGGGGGACAAGCCGTCTCCGATGCCTGCATAACGCGGGGCGCAAGTGATGATAAAGATGCCAAAGCCGACTGAATACCGGCAGGCAGTGCGCAGGAACCGGGCAGGCAGCTCATCAGAGACACAAGGCGACGCGCGGGGGGAAGCCGAGAAGGCCAAGGGTACGACGTTCACTCCACCGTCTGCGGCACAACAAAATACCTTGTTAATACACGCCATTAACAAATAAAATATTTTTGTGGATTTTTTTATTGTTTTTATAGAAAATCTCTCGACCCTTGCGAGTCTGCCCCAGGAAGCAGAGTCGGTTTTCCCGACCGTCATGCGGCACTCTCAAAGCGAAAATATTCTGAATAGGAGCAATCATGGCCGATAAAGGTATTATAGACATGATTCTGGACGCCACCCTGGTGGCGCAGCTTGTCCTCCTCCTGCTGATTGTCATGTCTGTGACCAGTTGGACGCTGATCATTTTCAAGTGGTTCGCGCTTGGTCGGGCCAGGAAAAAGGCGGAAGCAGGAATAGTGGAATTCACACAGGCCAGAGATCTGCGCGAGGCCGTGCAGCTTTTGGGAACAGACCCGGCTTCGCCGCTTTACCATGTGGCCCAGCAGGGCGTAGCGGAATTCAACCGGCTCAAGGAAGCGGGCAACTCCGGCGATGTGGTGGCAGATAACGTGCGCCGCGCACTGCGCCAAGGGGTTACAGAATCCATGACCAGGCTTGGCACATCCATCTCGGTGCTGGCGACAACCGCCAACACCGCGCCCTTTATCGGCCTTTTCGGCACGGTATGGGGTATCATGCATTCCTTCCACATGATTGCCCAGCAAAAATCCGCTTCGCTGGCGACGGTCGCCCCCGGCATTTCCGAAGCGCTCATTGCTACGGCAGTGGGGCTTTTTGTCGCCATTCCGGCGACTGTCGGCTACAACACCTTTTTGAATGCCATGCAAACCATTGAGGGCGAACTGGTCAACTTTGCCGGGGTATTTTTGAACAGGGTGCAACGTGAACTCAACGCATACCGGGGACCGCAGGCCGTGCGCACCCCCGACGGGCAGCCCCAGTAAATTCCGGCTCGCCGCCAGAACATAAACGAGGTTTTTTCATGGGCGCATCCATAGGCAATAAGGGCTTTGTTTCCGACATTAACGTGACTCCTTTCGTGGACGTCATGCTGGTGCTGCTCATCATATTCATGGTCACAGCCCCGATGATGACAGAAGGGCTGGACGTGGAACTTCCGCAAACCCAGGCAGTTGAAACGCTGCCGACAGATTCCGACCATGTCGTGCTTACCATCACCAAAGACAGCGGCATTATCATCAACAACATTCCCACCACCCTGGACACGCTGGCCCAACAGCTTGTGACCGTTGTGAAAGAACCGGGCAGGCCGCTCTTTCTTCAGGCCGACAAGGAAGTGCCCTACGGGGTTGTGGTTGGCGTTATGGGCAGAATCAAGGCAGCCGGAATTGAGCAGATGGGCATTGTTGCCGAGCGCATTGACGATATCGCTGCGGTTAACCCGGCCCTGCCGGGCAATCAGGTGGCGCCCGGCTCTGCCGGAACCCTGCCGAAGGGCCAGCCCTCGGGCAAGAAATAATGAGGCTGAGGAGCCTGTAACGCGTGGATTATAAACGCCTTCCGAGTTTTCTCGTTTCTCTTTGCCTGCATATCGGGCTGCTTGCGCTGGTGCTGCTGTCTCCTGCCACGTCCACTTTGCCGGATTTGACAATCAGCCCGCCCATGAT
>JAJDIC010000077.1 GCA_030266525.1 Desulfovibrio sp. OttesenSCG-928-G15
ATCCCCATCCGCCCAAGGTCGCGCCCATCAGGATGCTCACGGTTATGAGCAGGATTTGCAGCCATTTCCGGGCGAACATCCAGCTCAAGGCGCGGCAACGGGTAGTTACGCTCTGTTCCAAACTGGAGAGCTGGCGCTGGATAGCGGCCTCGGTTGTACTGAGCGCGTTTTTCGACAACTCGCTCAAGCTCTGCTGCAAGGCGCTGAACTGTTGCCGGGTCAGGGCTTCCAATTCCTGCTGCTCCTGCTCGGCTTTGGCCCTCATGCGCTCGGACAGCGAGTTCAAGTTTCCAGTGTTCTGCATATATTCCTCCCTTGAGGCGGAGTTTTTCTCCGCTCTCCGGGTCTTTGACGGTGATATAATCCTTGCCCGCCCGGTTGATTTCCAGCCCTGCCCCGGTAAGAGTCTGGAGCACGTCTTTGCGATTGCGGACAAGCCCTTGCTCGATGTTGGCCCGCATGTATTCATGGATGGCATCCTTGGCGGCAGCGCGGTCATCTTTATTTGGTGTTTTACCCCAGCGCAGCAGGCGAGCGTTGTGTAAATCGGCATGTTCCGGCGTGTGCAGACGGGCGCGTGCCGGGTCGTCCGGCCTGGCCCAGCCTTCTCGGTGGTTGTGCAGGTCGCGGAACACATCAAAGTGTTTCTGCCAGCCGGGCGGGCAGGGATTGAACGCCTTGCCGCTGGATAATTCCACGCGCGGAATGACGAAGTGCAATTCATGGTGCCCCGCGTGGGAGTGCCGCACCCACAGAATGTTGCGCTGATCCGGCTCCATCCCCGCGAAGGCCATTTCTTCAAAGTCGTTCATGACGCGCTGTTCCTGTTCCGGCGTCACCGCATCGTCCGGGTGCCAGGAAAGCACCCCGGCGGTGAACTTCCATTTGGTGTCCAGCGAGTCAATGAGGTCACGGGTGGTTTCCACATCCCCGCGCAGCACTTCCGGCGGCAGCTCGTCCCGGCCCGGATAATCCGGGCGGACAAGGTAATGCGTGGGGCCGTCACCACCGCCCTGGCCGTGCGGGAAAACTTTCATATACATGACGAGTCCTCTGATTCAGGTGGCGGGGGTGTGTCTGCTTCCTTCAACTCTCGCTCCAGGCTGACCAGAGCGGCCAGTACGTCTATCGTTTCGGCGCGGCTCTTGTAGACGTTGGCCCACCGCGCAAGCTGATTCAGGTTAACGCCGATGCGGGCAAGCTGGCGGACGTGCTCTTTTTCCTGGGGCGTTTGCCGAAGGCGATAATCCAGAGCGCGTTGCCGGATGAAATCCGTCACGGTCTGGCCCTGGGTTTCGGCCTTGGCGGCGATGACCTCTTTCTCCGCAGGAGTGACGCGCAGCTTCACCAGGGCAGTGCGGGTTTCGGTTTTCGCTTTCATGGCGTCACCCGGCTCTTTGGCTTTGCAGGGTTCGAAGGGGCGCAGCCACTCGCCAGCCCCGGCAGGGGACACCGCGCAGCGTGTGGCCACAACGGGTAGGCTGGCTATCAGCAATAACGCCGGGGAGAAACGGCAACATATCGGGTACGCCACGAAAGAATACGGAAAACGAAATAAACGAATTTGACGAAATTACCGAAAAAATGTCCCTCGCCCTGGAATGCGTTTGTTCGTATATTTCGTTTCTTTCGTGAGCCGACAATGCCGTGATCAGCTGACCATGCCGCTGGGTAACGAAGGAAGAAAAAAACGAAGAAAACGAAAGAAGCATCAGCATATGACCTCCTTTTTTTCGTTACATTCGTTATTTTCGTTTCTTTCGTTTATTGTCGTTATTTCGCGCAGGGTGATGATTTGCTTGGGACGGCCTTTCCCGCTCCTTTCTTTTCGGATACTGATACGTTGCTGCGCCTCCAATTGCTGCAAGAGTGGGTGTAATCGCTCCTTGGGGATATTCCGGCTGAACGCGGCGCTCAAATCCGTGGCCGAAAGTGGCCCCTGTTTCAGTATTTCCAGCAGTTTTTCCTCAAGCGGGTCAACAGACCGATCACCGAAGATATACAGCGCGGAATCCTGAGTATAGCCCCACATTGCCAGAGCGGCTTTCAGGTGCGGCACGTCAATGCGTTCCTGGCCGTCCAGCAGAGCGTAGACCAGGGCAAGGCGCTGTGCCTGCGCTTCGGCCCGGTTGATAATGCTCCCGGCAAGGCCGGTGTGCTCCCTGGATATTTCAGGATAGATGCCCTCCCACATTTCCAGGGCGCTGGGGGTCATGGTCATGGCTCCGCGTTTCTGCGCCTGGGCCACCAATCGCCACAACTCGCGTTGTATCGGAGCCAGTTCCGTTTCCGGCATCCGGGGTGGCATGGCCACCAGCTTGGAGCGGCGGGCGCAAATCCAGAGAAAGCGGTTGCCGAAACCGTTGAAGGCCTGCACGTCACCAAGGCAAACGGCCAGCTCCTGCATGGTGATGTGGGTGATGATATTGATATGCGCCCCTTTGACCGTGATGGGATTGTTTTTTGTCAGCGGGGCGTAGTTGCCGTCATCCCAAAAGCAGCGGAGTCCCATTGAAAGAGTGTTGCCCTCGCGTTTGGTGCAGGTGAGGCCGCTGGCAAACTCTTCATCCTGAATCATCAGACGCTTATCGCCTTTTTCACGGATAGGCTCGTTGGGGTTTTGGCGTTGCCGCCGTTCCCGTTCCTCGTCCGACTCATCCCGGACGTGATAGGCCAGCCCTTCACCGGTAGACAGAGGCCCGCCGCTCTCCCTGGCGGGCAGAGGCAAGCCCCATTCTCGCAAATCGGCAAGATAGCAATATTCTCGGCCAAAGAGCTTTGTGACCGGATGCCGGGACGTGCCTTTCCGGGCTTTGCTGGAATTGCCGCAAATGACGGCGAACAGACGCGGCGGGTGAACCGTTTCACCGATATAGAGGTGCGGCCCCTGATTTGGCGCATGACCGTAGATTTCCGCGCAAAAGCGCACCAGGGTGGTGATGCCGACCGCCGCCGGGTCGGCCTCGCTGTCCCGCGTGGCCAGATTCACAAACTCGCCCAGAATGCCGGGGCAGGCGTCAAAGGAAAACAGCGGCCACTCTTTGATGGTGATGTCTTCCGGGTCTGGAGTTGGCGTACTCGCCACGGTAACGGATGGGCCAAGGCCAGAGAAGCGCCGCGCTGCTCTGCTGGCGAACTCCGACACCGACATGGCGGTTTCAATGTGAACCTGCGGGAGAAATCCCGGCTCGGTCAGATCGGCCAAATCCCAGCCGCCCGGCAAGGTGTCCGGTGGTTGGACGATGGCAATGTTTTGCGCGGTGTCCTCCAGAGTCCGGGCAAGCTCCAGGGCGGCGGCAAAGCCCGGCTCGTCGTTGTCCGGCCAGATAATGACTTTACGGCCCTGGAGCGGAGAGAAATCAGCCTTGCCGACAGCGTTGCTGCCGCCGCTCCAGGTGAGCACTGCATGGTGCGGAAAATAACCTTGGGCGGCGTCCGCCGTCTTTTCTCCTTCCACCAGTAAAACAGGAGCGTCCGGCAGGGATATGAGCTTGGGCAGCCCGTATAGCGGGCGTGGTTCCGGCAGGGCTTTCCATGCCCACTGCGGACTGCTGGACCCGTATCGTCCATAACAAAGCGGCAGAACGGCCTTGCCGTCCGGCAAGTCGAACCGGACGGCATAAGCCAGAGTGTGGCCCTGTGCATCTTCATAACGCCAACTCTGGCTGTACTGCCCATGCTGCGGATGTCGGCGCGGCGGTTCCGGCGCAAACTGCGGAACAGGCAGAATCGACGTGAACGTGGCCGGGGCAGGCGATATCGCGCTGCTTGTGGCCTGCGGGCGGAACCCTTGCGTTGTGCCGATGTGATACTGTTTTTTCAATTCCCCGGCGGCTTCGCCCTGGCGCATATTCCAGACTTTGGCGGCAAGACCGATAATGTCTCCCCAGGCATCACCAGAGGCAAAATCACTGCCTTTGCCGGTTTCCAGATTGGTGCGGCAGGAATCGCCATTGCCGCCCTGGAGTGAGGCACAGAGGTATTCCTTGCCGGAAATGCGGCCTCCGGGGAGAAGGTTTTGCACCACGTCACCCAGCCGGGATTGCAGGCCGTCCTTTACTTCCTGAAAGATATTGCCACTCATCGGGTGCTCCGGGCTTTGATTTCCGCTTTGGTGGGCCTGCCGCGTTTTTTGGGAGCCGCCTGCATGAAGTTTTGATATTCTTCCGATTGCGCCGCTGCCTGGAGAGCCTTTTGCTCTATCCAGGCATCAACGGAATCCACCAGCCACGCCAGCCTGCGGCCCAGCTTCATGGGCGGCGGCACGGCGTCAAACTGCTTGCGGGCGAGGTGGCCATGAACCGCCGCAATGCTCTTGCCTAAAATTGTGGAAAGTTCCTCGATGTTGTAGAATCTCTTCTGTACCATTGTTCATTCCTCCGTGAATGTACGGTTTGTGAAAACGCCTGAGTATTCAGGCCAACCGACTATTCTGTGGCAAAAAATGAAAAACGGCTCCACCCCCCAAAAAAGCAACTTGCCTGAAGACCAGGACAGGCTTGATGAATTAATGCGCGGCCCTGGCCGGAATGAGCTTGAGTTGCGAGGACGACTGCTGGGAAAAAATACCCTTCAGGCCGGGCGGATTATTGCGGAAGAGTTTGTCAATCGTTTCGGCGAGGCATCCGGTAGCGTGGAAGAGGTTGTAAAGAGACTTCTCCCGGCGGGGCGGGCAACCAGATGGGAAGACTTGGATTTGAATATCAACCTGTTCTGCAAACAGTACTATGCGGAGTGGGAGCTGGTTGCCCAACTTCCCGATGGAACCGAGCAAGTGCTAGGCAAAAGCCAACGATACGGCGATGAAGAAGTGGAGTTTTTTGACCGGGTCAGGTTTGTCCTCTATTCGCTCCCCAGGCAGAAAGATTACAAACTGCCTGAACATAAAGCAGAATATACCACTCCTTCGGATATCGCTCGTAATTTTGTCCCGTGCTTCCTTTGCTGGCGTTCTGTCGCAAGAAAGCCTCGTGAAAAGAAGACGCCGTTATGTCACTCTCATGATTTGCCAAGCACGCATCCCGAATACAGGCGACGGAAGAGACTGCGAGTGCGGATGCTGGAGATACAACGAGAACTAAAAAGAATCGTAAAAACTCCTGCATGGGTGAAAGAAAATACGAAGATTCATCCTCGAGACTTTTTTGCCTCCATGTGCATCAGCCCGAACGGGTATTTCCCACATTTGGTGCAACACCTTGCTTCGTCGGGTATGCCGCTTAATCAATTGGAAGATATCATGCAGGCATTGGAGTCCCCGGTATATTTTGACAAACTTTCTGACCTCATGAAAGAAGCATGGCAATTTCATTTTGACGACTTGGGAGCCTACTTTGAGCTGAATTACAATCGGCTGATACGGGCCGAGGCGTGGCTTCAGGCCGAGGCAGAGTATAAGCATGGCGGGAAGCGATAAGCCGTAAACCGATGAAGAAGAATACTCCCCAAGCCCCGGACACTCTTTTGATTAAGGGTTTTCAGCGATATCTCGCATCCTGTATTAAGCACATCGTGAGTCAGGATACGTTTCATCACTGCCGTCATTCTGAATACAGAGTGATAACAATTATGCGGCGCTACTGTTTAGCTCAAATTCCCCCAACCCCTCTGCGGCTTATTCCTTTGGATGTATTTGTAGAGAAAGCGAATTCCATTGCGGATAAGAAAATTGCAGAAAAACTTAAGAAATTTATGATTCTTGCTGCACAAGGAGATTCAAAGCTAAATGATAGTTCCTTGCCCAAAGAAGACAGATTTGCTTCGGAAACCATTAATCATTACTTCGATGCCGAAGGACGTTACCGTTCTGATTTCTTATTAGACTCGCTGGGAATTCAACATTTTCATATCGGGTATAGCAAAAAAACTGACGACAACCTCATTTTTACTAAGCGGTATGGTAGTAATTTGTATTTGATGGCTATCGGTACGCATGCTGATATGTATATTGAAAATGAGCATAGCATATTGCATCAGGCTTTATACGAATTTGGGCCACAGTATTACGATAGTAGCGTGATAAGGCTAGCAAATGCTCCCAGGAGGGCAGAAAAACCACCGTTATCCGCCGTCAAACAGCTAAAGGCTGCCGGACTTACCTTGCCATTTGTGGCTGTTGATGGTTCAGTGCGAGTTGCAGGTTTGGGAATTGCTACGGATAGGACGCCGATGCCCGTTGTGCGTGATACCAATCAAATGTTGAGGGAGCTGGTTTTCTATCTTTATGGAGACGACTTGAGCATCATAAACGGCGATAGATTTAGGGTTCTTTCTCTGGACAATACTTCTGATGGGCCACTGATAATTACGCGGGACTACTCTGATAAGCTTAATAAAAAATATCTTTTTACATTGCTCAATGAGAAGTCCAAACTTGTCCAGCTAATTTCCTTGATCAATGAGGTTAATCTCATCTCAGGTAAGAGTGGTCAGAGTCTGTATAGCCTTATCAAGGCTAAAATTGATTCTCCACAGAACCAAAAGGCGATGCAGGGGGCTGGGTATCTTCCTCGTTAGGGTGCCCCAAAGCAAACAGGTTTGAGTTTATAAATTTTTGCCTTATATTTCTGACAGCCATAGGCTCATTACCTCTATTTTATAGGATTTCTATGCCAGATACATCTTCTAAAGTGTCTGTCCTCAAAGTCCGGGGCAGTCTCCCGCCCGAGTACGCCGCAACGCTGAACGCGCTTAGAGAACGTATCCATGCTGGGCGGATGCGGGCTGCTTTGGCTGTAAACCGTGAAGTCATTGACCTCTATTGGTACATTGGAAAGACTATTGCAGAGCGTCAACAAACAGAAGCTTGGGGAAACTCGGTTGTAGAGCGCCTTGCGGCGGATTTGCGTGATGCCTTTCCGGATATGAAGGGTTTCTCGCCCGCAAATATTTGGCGAATGAGGGCTTTCTACCTCGCTTGGCCCGCGTTGAGCATTGACGATCCAATTCTCGCACGACCTGTGCGAGAATTACCTGAGCCTGACCACAGCTCGGCTGTTGCTGCCTCTACGGAACAACCGGCAGCAATTCTCGCACAGGTCGTGCGAGAATTGCCTTGGGGCCACAACGTCGAACTTGTCCAGAAAGTGAAAACGCCGGAAAAGCGCTTATGGTATGCGCAAATGGCTCGCAAGCATGGCTGGGCGCGTTCCATACTGATCATGCAGATTGAAACCGATCTGCATGGACGCCAGGGAAAGGCGGTGTCAAACTTCCAGGCTACCTTGCCGGCCATAGATTCCGATCTCGCCGCGCAGACAATGAAAGATCCGTATAATTTTGACTTCCTGGGGCTTGGCCAAGAGGCCTATGAACGGGATATAGAAAATGCCTTACTCGCGCATATCAAGCGTTTCCTGCTGGAACTTGGCGAAGGGTTCGCCTTTGTGGGACAGCAGTACAAGGTCACGATTGGCCAGTCGGATTTTTATATCGACCTGTTGTTTTACCACATTACTCTACGGTGCTATGTGGTCGTAGAATTGAAAGCTGTTTCCTTTCAGGCTGAATTTGCCGGGAAGCTCAATTTTTACTTATCCGTCATTGACGATACTCTCCGTCGCGAGGGCGATAACCCTACCATTGGCCTGCTTTTATGTAAGGATAAAGACCGCTTGGTGGCAGAGTATGCGCTTAAGGATATCAACAAGCCCATTGCCGTTGCCGACTATTTGTTGACCAAAGCGATTCCGGAAGATTTGAAGGGAGCCTTGCCGACGATTGAGGAGATTGAAGACGAGTTTACGCGGCGCGAGTGATTGGAAGAGAACCCCAAAAGGGATGATTACCATGTAGAGTGAACCTTATAGCGAATTCTCTTATCTACTTTTCGCCATAAAATTTAATTGGCGCATAATCAGGTACTAATTTACATCTCCAGGAGAGTGTATGGATGATATCATAAAAATGCTTAAGCAGTATTCCTTTTGGGATAGAAATTTATTCCAGCAATTGGATCAGCTTGCGCATATTTTTAATGAAACTATCATTGCAGTTGAAAAAGATTCAAATGTTAAAATAAAATTCAGAATAATATCTAGTGATGACGCTTTTGTTCAAAGAACGAATAGTGACTTTATTATATGCATAGGCAGTGAGTGGTTTAAAATGTTTAATGATCGTGTATTTATGAAAGACACAGATAATATTTTAAAATTTCTCGAAGAGTTTTCAAAGGTGTTGTCTGTCAATAACAATAAATATTTCTATCTGATAACTATTTACTTTACTTGCCTTTATTATATTCTTTCACATGAGTTGTCGCATATCGGAAGGGGGCATTTCTCAAGTTTTGACCAAATAAAGCAAAAAGAAGATGAAGCAGACAAATGTTCGGGATTTATGCTCTTCAACATGCATAACTATATAAAAGAGGTGTCTTCCACAACATATGGCATGAATAGGGATATTGCTGGTGCTTTTGCGGCCAACCTAATTTTAGTTTCGTGTATGTATGGTCTATATGCAATGAAGCAAGAAAAAGGGGAATCAAACCCTGCAATGTATTCACCTGTAGCAGAACGCTGTTTTAATTCTTTGGAACAGCTTGTCGGTGAAATTGTTAAAATGTATCCCTCCACAGAAGTGGCGTATAAGAATTTGATTATTTTTGTGAATAGATTTGCTTTTATTTTTAAGTATGCTGACCTGCGGGAGATCATGTTCAAGTCAGTTGGGCTTGATGCCAAAGACTACCCGCTATCGGATTAATAAAAGCCCATTGTGTTGCCAGGTTCTTGCTGACCAAAGCCAGCCCAGAAGATTTGAAGGGAGCCTTGCGACGATCGAGGAAATTGAGGACGAATTTATGCGGCGGGAAGAATCGGAATAGGACAAAGATCTTGGGCCAATTTTGGGACACTGCGTCTGAAAAACAGTGATTTTTCAAAAACGTTATGAATTTTTAATGCTATGATATTATTTGACAATCCCTGCTAACCAGTGGGTATAATTGAGCACTTTTTAGGACTTAAAATCCCTCGGAGGAAACTCTGTACGGGTTCAAGTCCCGTCCTGGGCACCACTGAAATAATTAAAGAAAAGCGCCTTTCGCGAGTGAATGCGAAGGGCGTTTTTTGTTTTGGAGATATATTTTGTGCTTGTCGCAACAAGGTAATCATCCCATTTTTAATAGCTCTTACAAGTAGAGCCTATGCCACTTGCGCCAGCTTCATGGCTGGCGTAATGCCGCCGATGCCCATGTTGGGACGCTCGTTGTTATAAGTCCAAAGCCACTTGGTGGCAAATTCTTGTATTTCTTCAAGGCTCTCAAAGAGATACTGATTCAGCCAATCATAACGCACTGTCCTGTTGTATCTCTCGACGTAACTGTTTTGCTGGGGTTTTCCGGGCTGGATATATGTCAGGCGAATACCTCTTCGCCTGGCCCACCCTTGCAACCGAGCACTGATGTATTCCGGCCCATTGTCACAGCGGATTTCTTTTGGGCAGCCGCGCCATTCAATTATTTGTTCCAGCGTTCGCACGACACGCTCGGCGGGAAGTGAAAAATCAATCTCAATGCCGAGTCCTTCACGGTTAAAATCGTCGATAACGTTCAGTAATCGGATGCAGCGACCGTTTTGCAACTGGTCGTGCATGAAATCCATTGACCAGACCTGGTTCATGGCCGCCGGTACGGAGAGCGATTCCGGCTTCTCGCGCTTCAGGCGCTTACGCGGCTTGATGCGCAAGTTGAGTTCCAATTCGCGGTAGATGCGATATACGCGCTTATGATTCCAGCGGTAGCCTTTAACGTTTCGCAGGTACAAAAAGCACAGACCGAAGCCCCAATTTCGCTGACATTGCGTCAAGGCAATAAGCAGTTCAGCAATCAAAGCATTGCCATCAGATAGCTTCCGTTCGTAGCGGTAACAACACTCGCTAATGCTGAAAGCCACGCACGCTTGCCGGATGCTGGCGTTCTCATGCAATACAGCATTTCTGGCCATCCCAACTCGTTGAGACGGCCTTACCACTTTTTTGCAAGTGCCTTCTGCACGATATCTGCGCGTAGTTGAGCATCCGCGTACATGCGCTTTAACTGGGCATTTTCTCTTTCCAGTTCTTTCATCCGCGCCATTAACGAAGCGTCCATTCCGCCGAACTTAGAACGCCACTTGTAAAATGTGGCGCTGCTCATACCGTGCTCGCGACAAAGCTCGGCTACAGGAACTCCATTTTCAGCTTGCTTCAAAATTGCTACAATC
>JAJDIC010000078.1 GCA_030266525.1 Desulfovibrio sp. OttesenSCG-928-G15
CTATTTTCATATTGGTGAAAACTACCGCAAAACACTACTGCGGGCAATGAGAATGTTGGGAGATGCGCATGGGGAACTTCACAGCGCCTGCCCACGGCAAAGCCGTTTGTCCGGTATGGAATAAAACAAGGAAAAAAGGGCTTCCTGTTTCCACAAAACCCTTTGCAGAGAACACAATCCAAACTCGTGACGACACATCAGGGCTGTGCGGGCGCTTGCCCGCTGTTTTTGGGGAAAACGGTCATGACTATTTTGGGAGCGCTCTCCGGGTTGCCAAGATATTCGTCAACTGCCTTGCGCATCGCCTCCACAACGCTTTGCGGATCGTAGGTTTCTATATTTTGCAGTACCTTGTGCAGCAGAAAAACCGTATCGGCGCCGAAGCGGGCGAGATAGCCCGGCTCGCTGTTCTGGCGCTGACGCCACAGCTCTGTAAAGGCGGTATTCTCGTTTTTCCAGAGCGCTTTGGGCAGATAAAGGTCAAAATCGCCCGGCGATTGCGTGACCTCTGGTGAGCACAGACTGTCCGACCCGTACACGGGCAAGGTGATCTCGTTGTCTTTCAATATAGAGGAAAATTCGGCCAGGTCTTGAAAGCTGCCGCCGAAAAAGATGGCGTCAAAACGCACTTCACCGGCGCGGCTGCGCAAGAGCCGCTCAATATCGTGCCGCCGCAGGGGCTCTTGGTAGTTCAGCCGGAAAATCAGCGTGAACCCGTGGTGGCTGCGACCGATGCGCTCCATTTCCGTACAGAAAATATCACCATACGTGCCGAAACTCGGGCTGAGGATGAAGAGCTTTTTAAACCCGCGGCCTTGCATGTGCTGGAGCATGGCCTTGACCCATAGCGGCAGCGGCGGGAACAGGGTGACAAAATTGTCAGGCTCCAGGGAGGGCAGCTTGTCGGAAGCGACCGTTACCGGCGAGATAAGCGGCAGGCCGTAAAATTGTGTAAGGGCACGGGTAGCGGGGATATGCACGGATTCAAAGGGACCGACAAGGGCAGCCGTATCGCGCGCATCGGCAAAGGTCTGGGTGGCGGTGTTATGCAGGGGTTTGGAATGTGCCTCGCTCCGCGTTATCAGCTTGAAGGGCTTGCCGCTCTTTTGGCTGTTCACAATATCCACAGCTACGGCAATGCCCTTCACCGTTTCCACGTCGGCCCAGTCACGGTCGTCGTACACGGCGCCCAAAACATATTCCGGGGCGGCGTGTACGGCTTCTGTACGCAAGGCCACATGGTGTTCACGGTGCTCCCTGTCGATAAAGGAGCCGAATTCAAAAGCGCCCAGGGCGTGAAGCAGCAAATAGCCGCATAGGACGGTCATGATGGCGATAACGATGTTTTTCATAGGCTTCCCTGATCATCCGTATGTTGACGTTCCACCAGGCGTTTGAACAGGCCCTCAACGGCGCACAACTCCGCATAGGTGCCGGATTGGCGGATCCGTCCCTTTTCCAGCACATAGATATGGTCGGCCCGGGCGATGGTTGAAAGGCGGTGGGCAATCACGATACGCGTCATCCGCAGCCGTTCCATGTTGTTGGTAACGGTTTCCTGCGTGCGGTTATCCAGGGCGCTGGTGGATTCGTCCATGATGACAATAGCGGGAGCGCCCACCAGCGCCCGCGCGATGAGAATGCGCTGCTGCTGCCCGCCGGAAATGGTTTCGGGGCTGACCTGCGTGTGGATGCCCATGGGCATGGCCCTGACATCGTCATCAAAGGCCGCAAGGCGCAAGGCTTCCCATGCCTCGTCCAGGGTATGGCCCGAGCCGGTGGTAATATTTTCAAGAATGGAGCCGGGCAAAATTTTACTGTTCTGCAAAATAACGCCAAGCTGCCTGCGCACGGCGCGTAAATCAAGGTTGGCCAGGCTTTTGCCGGAATAGTAGATATCGCCGCTTTCCGGTCGCTCAAAGCCGAGCAGCAGGCGGACCAGCGAGCTTTTGCCCGACCCGGAAGGGCCCACCACGGCTATGAACTGCCCCGGCGAAGCCTTGAGGCTTACATCATCAAGAACGAGCGGACCATCCGGGGTATAGCGAAAGCCAAGGTGTGACATTTCAACAGTGCCGTCCAGTTTACCCGGGGGGCTGCGCTCGCCCTCGTTTTCTGGTTCCGCCTCCAGCAGGGGCATAAAGCGTTGTATTTCTGGCTCAATAGCCAGCAGGGACCAGAAGCCGGAAGAAAGGCCCAGGAGTCCGCTCTGAAAGTTTTGAAAGGCGGCCATAAAGGCCAGAAAAATCGGCAGGGGCAGATTTTTTTCCAGCCCCCCCCCCTGCCAGACCGTAAAACAGTACGGTGATCAGCATGGGGAAAAGAGCCATCACCACATTCAGCACCGCGCTGTTGCGTTGAATGACAAATCCGTTGCGTGAAAGCAGCGAAAAGTCGTCCAGAAAACGGGATATGACCTGCTGCTCGGCACCTGCGCCGCGAATTTTCGTCATACCGTCAAAGAACTGCTTCATCAAACCGCTTATACGCCCGGAAACGGCCACCTGAGTGGCCAAAGGCCGCAAGTTGATTCGGGAAAGCAAAAAAAAGCTCACCGCATAGAAAAAAACAATGCACGCCCCCACGCCAGCCAGTATGGGACTGTAGTAAAACATCATTCCCAAACTGATAAGGGAAAATACAGAACCGAGAAACTGCCCGGAAATGATGTTGAAAACTGTTTCCTGTACCTGCGAGGCGCCAAGGATGCGGTGCGTCATGTCGCCGGAATCGCAGGTTTTAAAGGCAGCCACGGGTATGCGCAGAATATAATCGAACATGGCGGCCTGAAAACGCTCATATTGTTGCGTGCCAAAGAGCAGCATCACCAGGGTGGGCACCACGCCAAGACTGATTTGGCAGGCGGTAAGAACCACAAGCAAAGCGGCAAGTTGCCACAGCTCCGGCAGGTTGCCCGTAGGAATGATTTTTCCGGTCACATACTGGGTGGCTACAGGCATGACCAGTCCGATAAGCGCAGAAACAAGCCCGATGCAGAATATTGTGGCAAGGGCATTGCGAGCGGTGGCAAAAACATAGCGCAACAGGGTTTTGCGCTGTATCTTCCCGGGGGGAAACGGCTCGTAAAAGCAGTAGGCCTCGGGCGAGAGGCGCTCCGCAAGGGCTGCGGCAAGAGGGCGCGGCTCGCCCCCCAGAACCGGGTCCCAATAGGTGCCGCCCCCGGCTTTGAGGTACACCACCAGAGGCGTACCGCTGTCTTCGTAAAAGACGAGCAGGGGAAGGCCCGAGAGTTTGCGCCAGTCAGGCGGCAAATGTACCATACGCATGCGCCAGTTGGCTGAAACAGCAAAATTTTGGGTCCGCTCCCGGCACGGGAGCGCGGTGTTGGCGCGCAATTCACCAAGATCCTTGTCACATATTTGCAGGCGGTAGTCCTGCGCTATCCTGCGCAGGGCAAGTTCCAGCGGGTCTGCCCCTTCCCTTGCCCCTTCCTTTGCTTCTCCCTTTGCGCTTTTTACGCCGCCAAGGGTGCCTAGCTCGTCCAGCTTTCTGTAAACGGCGCTGTCGGTCAGCAGGCGATTTTTTTCCTGCCGGGCGTGGCGCTGTTGTTTTTTCGCCTGTTCGGCTTCAATCAGACTGACAAGCAGGTCGGCTACGCTGTCGCCCTGTACCCGCGTTTGCGCCACCGCGCTTACGCCTTCGCGTATGCGCTCCAGCCACAGCGCAGGCTCAGGAGCGGCACTTTCTGCGCGCACAAGACCGCAAGCGACCATCGCCAGCGCATACTCCGCATTCCCATGCGACACGCCGGGTTCAGGGCTGCACAGATCGCCGGGCAGCAAAACAGAGAGAAAGACGCGCGCGCCCGCCCCAGCGCCTTGTACACGCTCAACCAGAAAAAGATTCGCTTCTCCTTCGGTCAGGCGAATGCTTTCCGGCAAAGAATCCAAAAAGAACAAGCGTCCGGAAGAGTATTCATATGGCGTGCATTGTGCTTCCAAAGTTACGCTCCCTTGCCCGCGCGCATCATTTGCGCATAGCTGCCGTCAGCCTGCATGAGTGCTTCATGTGTGCCGCGCTCCACAATACGCCCGCACTCAAGCATGATGATTTCGTCACAATCGCGAATGGTGCTCAGGCGGTGCGCAATGACGAGGCAGGCGCACCCCCTGCGGCGCAGCGCCTTGTCTATTTCTACCTCGGTTACCGGGTCAAGGGCGCTTGTGGCTTCATCCAAAATGACCACCGGGGTATTGCGCGAGAGCACACGCGCAATTTCCAGCCGCTGGCGCTGACCGCCGGAAAAATTGCTTCCTCCTTCTGCCACGGGCAAATCCAGCATGGGCCCGCGCGCGATAAGCTCGCTTTCAATAGCAGCGTCGCGCACCGCCTGCTGCAACTCCTGCGCGTCACGCGTGGGGGCGAACAGGGTGAGGTTTTCTCCCACTGTGCCGGAAAAAAGCATGACGCCCTGGTCAACCGTAGCAACCGTTGCGTAAAAATCTTCACGCGAATGACTGCTCAGGGGAGCGCCGTTCAAAAGAAGCTCCCCGGACCAGGGCGTAAGGATACCGTTGGCCAGCTTGGCAATGGTGCTTTTTCCGGAGCCGGATGCGCCCACCAGGGCCACCCGCCTGCCCGGGGTGAGGGTAAGGGAAATATTCTCGACAATGGCCGGTTCATGGCGGCTGAAACCATAACAGATGTCCTGCAAGGCCAGCGATTGAAACTCCGCCTGTCCGCCCGTCGCGCTTTCATCGGGCAAAAACCTGTCCTGCGCGTCATACTTGTACACGTCATTGATACGCTCTATGTCGGCCTTCATGGTCTGCAATTCCGCGCTTGCCGTAATCAGGTTCATAAAGGGCGCAATAAAAGCGGAAGACAGGGTCTGAAAAGCGAACATGCCGCCAAGGGTAAACGCCCCTGTCATGATCTGGTGCGCACCGATGCACAGGGTGAGCACGCCGCCCACGCCGTTCAAAAGGGTGGGCAGCAGGTTGTAGTAGACGCCGCCTATCTGGAACTGCAAGGTTTTTCTGTTCATGGCGGCCATTTGACCGGTCCACCGGATAAACACATCATCTTCGCGCCCGGCGGCCCGCAGGCTTTCCATCATGGCCACGCCGGACATGACCGAGTCGAGCATTTTTGTATGCAGCATTAAAAGGCTCTGGTTCAGCACCTGCCGCCGCTTGTTGAAAAACCACAAAAACAGCAGGTCAAGCACCAAAAAAGCCAATGAGATCAGCGAAAGCAGCGGGCTGAACTGAAACATGAGCGCGAGAAAAAAAGCCGAGGTGAAAAGAGCGACAATATTATTTGCCAGCGTGCCAAAGGCGGCATTGGCCACCGAAGAGTTCAGGCCGACGCGGGTCTGGATGTCGGCATTGCTGCGCTGTAAAAAAAAGGACAGCGGCAATCTGAACAGGTACTGCATCATCTCCAGCGTTTTGTTCACGCCAAGTTGCAGCTGCCCCCGGCGCAGGGCCAGAGATACGAGCCAGCCCAGCAGGATTTGCAGCAGCATGGTAAGAATGAAAAGCCCGAGTATTGGAATGAGCCATTCGCCCTTGCCCGGCAACACCCTGTCCACAAAAATCTGCATGAGCGAGGGGATAACAAGCCCCGGCAAGGCCAGCAGAAGCCCCGCCCATATCACTGCGGTCATGATGCTGCGCATGCCGCGCAGCATGGGCAGCATGGCCGAAAAAACGCCGAGGGGTTTGCCCGCCTTGACAAAATCGGCCCCCGGCGTGAACTCCAGAGCAACCCCCGTGTAGGATTTTTCAAAAAGCTCGCGGTCCACCGTGCGGGGACCGGAGGCAGGGTCGTTCAGATAATAATATTTACCCTTGCGACAGCGCCCTTCATAGACCAAAAAATGGTCGAAATCCCAAAAAAGGATCAGCGGCTTGGACAGAGCGTCCAACTGATCGGTAAGCGCCCGGTAGCCCTGGGCTTCGAGCTTGTAGTCCCGCGCGGCTTTTATCAGCAAGGTCGCCTTGCTGCCGTTGCGCGATACGCCACACTCCTCACGCAGTTTTTCCAGGGGTTCGTACCTGCCGTGATAGGCGAGCACCATACCCAAAGAGGCCGCCCCGCACTCTGTAGCCTCCATTTGAAGGATGGTGGGAGTTTTGTGGCGCAAGGCCTTTCGCCCTGATGTGAAAGAGCTGACCAGACTCATCGCGTTTCGTGGGAAGTTTTTTGGGCTTTGGGCTGCAACAGTTCACGCAGTGCGGGAATAACATAGGACGCGGGTGTGCGGTATTCCGTGTTGATGAGCACTTCACCCAGGGTGCCGTTGACAACACGGTTCGGATGCCCCTTGCCGCTCGTCCATGCATAGCCGGAGCGTGAAGCGGCACTCGGGATCATTTCCAGCTCCACGCGCATGACGGCTGTTTTACCCATAAGCGTCTGCGCGAGCGAGGCGTTCATAAGTTCAGACACGACCATTTCGGCGCTCACAGGGGCATTGCTCACATTGCGCACAACGCACTTGATATAGCCGTATTCCGATGCGGGCGCGGTTGCCGGTGAAAAATAGGCGCTCATGCCGTTACGGATTTTTTTGCCCTGATCGGCAGGTACAAAACCGACAAGATACAGGCCCTCTTCCAGGCTTGCTCCCACCAGGGCCACTTTTTCGCCAGCCTGGACAAAGGCCCCTTCTTCCTTGAGCACCTCCATGACCCGGCCGTCAAAAGACGAAACCAGCCAGTCCGCTTCGCGGTACAGCTTTTCGGCCAGCTTCAGTTCTTCTTCCTTCTGCTCCACTTTTTCGCGCAAGTCCAACAGCGTCAAGTCCTGCTGCCAGGAACGGTTTTCGGCGGAAACGCTCACCTCTGCGGCTTGAAGGTATGTGGATTGAAACGACAGCTCTGTTTGCACCATCTGGTCAAGCATCTGGTAATAGTTCACCAATGACATGGACTTGGACCGGCTGAGCGAGGCGTATATGTTGCCGAGTTCACGGGCGCGTATTTTGCTTTGCGCTTGCAGTTCAGCCAGCTTTTCAAGCCGCCGGACCTTGTCTTTTTCCACATCCACCATGCGCTTGGTCATGCGTTTGGAGCCTGCTTCCATAAAGGCTGCTTCGGCTTTGAGACGCTCGAACTCGCTGTCCAGCTTCTTTACGGTGAACAGGCGCTCGGGATTATAAATCTGGCCCACAATCTGATCGGTAAAAACCTGGGAACCGGGGTGTATATTAAGGTGAGACAAGGTGCCGCTGCCGCCTGCGACAATGGGGTGCACCCCGCCGCTGAGCAACGTGACGCCAACCCCCCGCACGCTTTCCACCATGCTCCCGTAAAACCCCCACACAATCAGGGCCAGAAAGAACAGCGTGATCGAACAAAGCAGGAACCAGGTCCACGGGGTTCGCGCGCTCGTAAGCGTGTGGCCTGGGGTGGCCTGGCGCATATGCGCAAGCGCTGTTTCGGAAAAAGCTATTTTTTTCGTCATACTATCGCCATGTGTCAAAACCCGCCGACCTTGCGCGAGCCGGCTGCACTTGAAACAGCGCCAAGCTCGCCAGGTCGGCGGGTGCCGTGTTCTGTATCAGGCAAGAATCTTGGCAATTTGCTTTTTGCCGAGCGTTACCGACTCTCCAGCGGCGTTTGTAAAGGTGAAGTTCGCCTTGCTCTCTTTGAGGGACGAACGCAGGGCGCGTTCCGAGATAGATCCAGAGGTTTTTTGGTAAATTATGTTGGGAAATTTACCCGACGATCTCTCCAAAGTCCCCACGACATAGTTTACGCCATTCTTTTCCTGAATAGCCAGGCCCATATTTTGGGCCGCTTGATGGTTGAAAGCACCACCAACAATACCATCCAGATCGTCTTCGTTCAACAATACTACATTTTCATCCATGCCTGTAACTCCTGTGGTAAGGGTTGTTCAGGTGTACTTTCATCACCCTGTGGCGGGGGCAATGCGTATTGGAGCCTGAGTATTTGCTTTTTTTATACCACCAATAAAGAGGCAGGGAAATCAAAAAATAACTTACCAATATTATAACGCAGTCATGCATAGGGAATCGCCTTCCCTCTCCTCCCGAAAAGGGAGCGAAGCAACCCTTTTCCTCTTCCCCCTTCGCAAATAGCGAGAGGCAGGGAAACACTGAGTTATTTCTTTTGGCTAGGCGCAAGCCCTTTTCAAGAGGGGGCTGGACTCTTAAGTCCTGCCCCCTCTTGAAAAGGGCGCAGCAACGACGCCAAAAGAAATAACTCAGTGTTTCCCTAATGGGAGTGACAGCACCAGGGCAGAGGCGGCAACGTGGCTACCGGCCCGGTGAGTCCGTCATCATCCATAACATAATAGGCGGTACACAGGGGTTTCAGGAATTCCCGGTCGTGCGAGATGATGGCGAGGGGCAAATCGAGGGCTTGCAGCACTGCAAGCACCCGCCGGGTGGAGGCTTCGTCCAGAAAGGCGGTCGGCTCGTCAAGCAGAATGGCCGAGGGCCGCATGGACAGTACGGAGGCAATGGAAACAAGTTTTTTCTGGCCGCCGGAGAGGTTGTGGGTGGTATGTTCCGCAAGGTCCGCCATATCCACGCTGCCCAGCGCTTCCATGGCCCGGTCAAGGGCGCGGCTTCGCGACAGGCCGAGGTTAAGCGGGCCAAAGGCCACATCTTCCAGCACCGTGGGGGAAAACAGCTGGTCATCAGCATTTTGCAATACAAAACCTATGCTCTGGCGGACTTCGCGAAAGGCTTTTTCACCCTGCATTTCCCTGCCCTGAAACAAAACGCGGCCCCTGGCCGGGGTTTCCAGGCCCATGAGCAGGCGAAAAAGGGTGGTTTTGCCGGTGCCGTTCGGCCCGTAAATGCCGAACCTGTCGCCCGCCCTCAGGGCAAAGTTGGTATGGGCGTGCAGCTTTTGCTGGTTGGGATAACAAAAGCTTACGTCGCTCAAGGCAATGAGGGGGATGTCATTCATACGGCTTCTCCGGCCTGCGACCTTGTCGGACATGCGGGTTACAATACACAGTCAACCACGGCAAAGGCGCACAGCACCGTCAGAAAACCGCCCAGGGCAACGTAGTCTGCCGGGCGGGCCGTGACCGGCGTAACCGTGCGAAAAGACCCGGCAAAGCCGCGCAGCAGCATGGCCTCGTAAATTCTTTTTGAGCGATCAAAGCTGTTTACAAATACGAGGCCGAGCATGTTGGCAACGGTTTTGTAGGTATGCAGGCTGGTTTTGGGCACAAAGCCGCGCAGCCGGGCCGCGGTTTGCAGTCGTTGCCATTCTTCGGCGATAACGTCTATGTACCGGTATGTAAACAGAAACAGCTGCACGAGCCTCGCCGGAATGCCCAGGCTCTCCATGGCGCTGCCCATGCGGCTGATGGAAAGACTGTGGGTCAGTGCGGTGAAGATGAGAAAAATGGCGTTGGCCTTCACGCTTATAAGCAGGCACAGGCGCAGGCCCTGCAAAGAACAGGCGACAGGTCCGAGAGTAAACAGCGCTTCTCGCCCGGCAGGGACCAAAGGAACGGTCAGCCACAGAAAAGCGATGAAAAAATTAACCGCCAGCAGCCGCCGGAGCAAGTAGCGCACGGGCAGCATGGCCGCGGCGCAGACAAATACAGCCAACCCCAGACAGGCAAGGGCAATGCGAATTTCTCCGAGAAGAGAAAAGCACAGCGCAGCGGCAAAAGCCCCTGTCAGGCGAACCCCCGGTGCCAGCCGGTCAACCGGCGCGTTGCGCGTCCCGCTGTCTGCCGCTTTTTGCATGGCAAAACCTATTTTCTGTATTTCATGTAGGCCGCAATACCAAGCAGCCCAAAAATCCAGCCCAGGCCGCCGATGATATCTTTCAGACCGGGACCTTGGGTGCGTATTTCGCCAAGGGCTTCCTTGATTGGGGCAAGCTTCGCGTCCATTACCCTGCCGACAAGGGATTCCAGCTCACGGGCCTCCATCGAAACGGAGGAGGCAGCGGGCGCTTTCGCC
>JAJDIC010000079.1 GCA_030266525.1 Desulfovibrio sp. OttesenSCG-928-G15
AGGGTTGCTTCGCTCCCTTTTTTGGGAAGCAGGATTGAAGAGAAAAGGGGCGCTTCGCTGCCTTTTCGGGGGTTGCTCCCTTTTTGTGGCTTGCCTTTCAAAAACAAAACCTTGCCCCGGCTCTCTTTGTTTCGGGAGAACCGGGGCGAGGTTTTGTTTTTGCCGTTCCAGCGGTGCGGCGCTTGACGGGATTAAAGATTTTTGTGCTGGGCGACAGGAACTTTGGGAGTAAAGTTTTCACCAAGCTTAATCAGTTCCAACACCTTTTCGCTTAATTGTTGCAAATCGGGTTTGGCAAACTGGGCGTCCGCGCCCACGGAATCGCCCTTGTGCTCCAGCGAGGTGGAAACAATGGACGAGAAAAGCGCCAGGGGAAGATACTTCAAATCCGGGTCTTCCTTGACCTTGCGGCACAGCGTCAGCCCGTCCATTCTGGGCATTTCGATGTCAGAAATGATCGCCTGCACCTTGTTGCGCAGGGGAACATTTTCTTCCTTGGCTTCGTCGCGAATGCGAACCAGGCTGGCCCAGGCATCGTCACCGCTGACCGCCTGGAGCACGGTAAAGTTGCCGGAACTTTCCAGCAGCCGTTTCACCAGGCCGCGAATGCTGCCGGAGTCGTCCGCGTGCAATATGGTATAGTGCCGCTCTTCCACCAGATCTTCGGGAAGTTTGCCAAGGCGAATCGCCAGGGCCGGGTCCATATCGGCAACAACGTTTTCCATGTCAAGGATGAACACCACCCGGTTTTCCAGGCGCACAACACCGGTTATGGAGTTGCGGCTCATGTTCTGCAGGAAGTTGCCCGGTTCCTCCACGTCATTCCAGCTGAGCCGGTGAATGCGCGTTACGCCGGAAACCAGAAAACCGGTCAGAATGTTGTTGAATTCCGTGACAATAAGTTTGGCGTCTTCAGGAATATGGTCCTGATCACTGTATTCGGTTTTCTTGCCCAGATAGCGGGCAAGGTCTACCATGGGGACCACTTTACCGTCGCGATATGAAAACGCACCCATTACAGCCTCATGCCGCATTTGCGGCATTGCCGTGCAAGTCTGGTTTCTGATAATTTCCACAACCTTGGCAACGTTTACACCATAATGGCCACGATATTTGGCCCCCTCGGCGTCGACTTCGTCAAGGTAAAACTCAACAATTTCAAGCTCGTTGGTGCCTGATTCCAGAAGAATATTTGTCTGCGCCATAGTATCCTGCCAGGTTTAGTACTCGTCCGATCATTAGCTCACATTCGCACAACCATGACCCGTTCAGCCGGATTATTCGGAATGTATCATCAGGACTATTATATATGGAATGTCTATTTATTGCATACTTTGACAAAAAAAGCAAAAGAATTCACGTTGAATAGACAAAAACAGGCGCAAAGCACCCTGTTTCATATTCTTCCTGCAATACGGTACAGGCCTGTAGCCGTTTCAGCACAATCATTTACCGGAGAATGACGAGGAAATCTGCGTAAAGACTTTTACCCCGCCTCGCTTGACAAACAGAATGCTTCACAGCAATAACCGAACACCTCATGCCAGCAAACGTCCTTCGCCATATCCCCCCTTCCCGGGCGGCATTCGTAGCCTGGGCCGCCGGTTGCGCTCTTTTGCTTGTATCCATACCCCTTTCCTGCGCGCTAGGCCCTTTGGGCATTGCCCCGGCAGATTCCCTGCTGGCACTGCTACATAGCCTCGGCCTTGCCGATTTGCCCAAAAGCGCCATGGCTGCCCTGCCCGGCGGCGGCCTGCGCGAACTTGACGGCAACACGCTCTCTACTGTCATTTGTTCCATGCGCTTTCCCCGCATATTGCTGGCAATAGCCGCAGGCGCAGGCCTGGCTGTTGCCGGAGCCGTGTTTCAGGCTATCTTGCGCAACCCCCTGGCAGATTCTTTCACCCTGGGCACATCATCCGGCGCGGCCTTTGGCGCCTCGCTGGCCATCAGCCTTGGCGCCACGGCGGCGTTTTCCGGCTTTGCCTTGCCCCTGGCCGCCTTTTGCGGCGCAGTCGTATCGCTTTTCGCCGTTCTTGGTTTCAGCCGGGCAAGCGGCGGACTGGGCAGGGAAACTCTGGTTCTGGCGGGCATTGTGGTCTCGGCCGTTCTTGCCGCGCTAATCGCCCTGGTCAAGGCGCTGGACGAATCTTCCGTTACCGGCATTGTCTTCTGGATAATGGGCAGCTTTCAGGGGCGGGGGGCAAGGGAACTTGTGCTTGTACTGCCCGGAGTCGCCGGGGGGTGCTTTGCGGGCATCCTGTTTTCCCGGCAGCTTGACCTGCTGTTTCTCGGCGATGATACCGCCCGTCTGCTCGGCCTGAGCGCTGCGCGTACCCGCCTGTTCATGCTGCTGGTGTGCGGCCTGGTCACAGCCAGTTGCGTTGCCGTTTCCGGCATTATCGGCTTTGTGGGCCTCGCCGTGCCGCACCTGTGCCGCATGATCTTCGGTGCCGGGCATGCAAGGCTCCTGCCCGCATGCGCCCTGGGCGGGGGGCTGTTGCTGCTCTGGTCCGACACGCTGGCCAGAACCATACTTCCCGGCGGTGTAGAACTGCCGGTCGGCGTGATCACAGCACTGCTTGGCGGCCCATTTTTCTGCTTCGTGCTGGGCAAAAGCGCCACCGCCTCGCCCCGCGCCGCCAAAATTCCCGCAGCCATGCCCCCGCGCCCCGAAACCTTCACCCCGTCCTCACAAGCCGCCTACCCGGCGACCAAGGAACACATCCTCTGCCAGGATCTGGTTTTTTCATACAACCGGGCCGGTCTTGAAGGCAGCCCTGTTCTGCGCGGCATCAATCTGGCTGTAGCCCAAGGCGAATTTGTCGGCCTGCTCGGCCAGAACGGCAGCGGGAAAAGCACGCTCCTGCGCTGCCTGTGCGGGCTGGAAAAACCGGACAGCGGCAAGGCGCTGATACGCGGTCAAGCCATTTGCCGGATGCGGGAAAAAGAACGGGCGCGGCTTCTTTCCAACCTGCCCCAACGCCCGGAAGAAGTGCCCGCGCTCACGGCCTTTGAGCTTGTGCTCATGGGCCGCTACGCCCGCACCACATTTCTGGGAGGATACACAACACGCGACCACAACGAAGCGCTGGCAGCGCTTGAAGCGGTAAACGGCCTCGCCCTGGCGGGCAGACCCGCCAGCCATCTTTCAGGCGGCGAGCTGCAACGCATCCTTCTGGCCAGAGCCATAGCCGCCAATACCCCCCTTCTGGTGCTCGACGAAGCGACAGCCGGCCTTGACCCCCACTATCAGAGCGCAGTCCTGCAAACCATTGCCCAAAGACAGCGCGATACCGGCATGACCGTTTTCTCGGCCATGCACGACATTAACCATGCCTCACAATTCTGCGGGCGCATTATCTTCCTGAAAAAAGGGCGGATAGTGGCAGACGGACCGCCGGGGCAGGTTATTACCCCCGAAATACTCCGCTCCGTCTATGAAACCGACTTTCTGGTCCTGCCCCACCCGGCAAACCAGAAACCACAAGTACTGACGGGCTGCTGATTCCGTGAAACTCTTTGTGGCAGCGCCCAGTGAGCCTTGAGGTCTTCCCCCCCCCGGCAAGGCGCAAGCCCTTTTCCCGTAGCCTCAAGAAAGCCGCGAGAGACGAAAGCCGGAAAAGAGCTGCGCTTTCTTACAGGATAAAACGCGACAAATCGGCGTTTTCCCGCACGTCTTCCAGCTTTTCCCGCACCCATTCCCGGTTCACGCACACAGTCTCTCCGGTGCGTTCAGGCGCTTCAAACGACAGGTCGGACAAAATTTTCTCCATAATAGTATACAGCCTGCGCGCCCCGATATTCTCCGTCTGACGGTTGGTCTCTTCCGCAAAAAGGGCCACTTCCTCCAACGCGTCTTCCGAGAAGGAAAGGTGCACCCCTTCCGTTTCCATAAGGGCCGCGTATTGCAAGGTCAGCGAATTATGTGGCTCTTTGAGGATGCGCAAAAACTCGTCTTTGCCCAGCGCTGACAGCTCAACACGCAAAGGGAAGCGCCCCTGCAATTCCGGGATAAGGTCCGAAGGTTTGGCCACATGAAAGGCCCCGGCAGCGATAAACAGGATGTGGTCCGTGCGGACCATGCCGTACTTGGTGTTGACCACGCTTCCTTCAACAATGGGCAGTAGGTCGCGCTGCACCCCTTCGCGGGAAACGTCCGTTCCGCCGCGCGGTCCCTGCGCAGGTATGGCCACCTTGTCAATTTCATCTATAAAAATGATGCCGGTCTGCTCCACCCGCTCCCTGGCAAGGTCTGTCACCGCTTCATGGTCGATAAGCCGCTCCGCCTCTTCCTGCACCAGAATGTCATAGGCTTCCTGCACCTTGAATTTGCGCCGCTTTTTCTTGCTTGGGAACATGCGCGAAAATGCATCTTTCAACTGTGATCCCATTTGCTCCATGCCGGGCATACCCACCATTTCCACTTGCGGACCGCTGGAAATTTCCACTTCCATTTCCACTTCCCGGTCATCCAGCCGACCCGCGCGCCACATGGCCCGTAATTTTTCCCTGGTGCCGTCAGACCCGCCAGAGGACGAGCTTACCGGCACAGGCTCTGCGCCGCCGTCATACAGATAGTCGGTTCTCGGCCCGGACTGGGGCAGCAGCAGGTCAAGCAGCCGATCTTCGGCAGACTGCTCAGCCCTGGCCTTGACCCGTTCACGTTCTTCTTCACGCACCAATGATATGCCTATTTCCATCAGGTCGCGGACCATGGACTCCACGTCGCGCCCCACATAGCCGACTTCCGTATATTTCGCCGCCTCTACCTTGATAAAGGGCGAAGCGCACAACTTGGAAAGGCGGCGGGCTATTTCCGTCTTGCCTACCCCGGTCGGACCCATCATGATGATATTTTTGGGCGAAACTTCATCGCGCAGGGCCGGGTCAAGCTTCTGCCTGCGCCAGCGGTTGCGCACGGCAATCGCAACCATGCGTTTGGCTTCGGTTTGTCCGACAACGTATTTGTCCAACTCTTCAACAATGGCGCGGGGAGTAAGCGTAGTGGACATCGGGAAGTGTTCTCCTTGCTGTGATGCTTCCGGCGACTCAAAGGCCCGAAATGGGCTTATCTCAAAATCGATGCATATGCATACATATGCATCGTTGCCGCAAGGAGCAAGGGGAAAGGAAAAACTCGTAAAGCAACGCGCCGTCTACCATTGTCTTTGCCGTGAGGCGGGGCAGGTGGAAGCCCGCAAGACCAGCGAAGTTTTCAGTTCTTTCTGGAACGGTCCGGCCTTGGGGTCGCCCACCAGGGCGAGCAGCTTTTCCATACCTATACGGCCCATTTCCTCGCCGGGAACGTCCACTGTGGACAGCGTGGGCGACATATAGGGCGAAATATCCGTATTGTCGAAACCGGCCACACAGTAGTCTTCCGGCACGCGCAGGCCCGCCTTGTGTACAGCCGCGATGGCTCCGACAGCCAGGGCATCGCTTGCGCAGCACACACAGCGCGGCGGCTCCGGCATGCTCATGAAGCTTTCCATGGCCGAGCACCCGTTGGCGTAGGTGGATATGGCAGAGCGGATAAGGGAAGGATCAAGCGGAATATCATGCGCGGCCAGGGCTTTTTTATAGCCCTCATAGCGCATGACAATGCGCTCCACTCCGGCGTTGATGCCACAGATAAAGCCTATGCGCCGGTGCCCCTGGCTGAGCAGGTGGGTTACCATGGCCGCTGTCGCATCCACATTGTTTATGCCCACGTAGTTTTCCTGCGTTCCGGGGAAAATTTCCCACAAAAAAACGCACGGGATATCCCTGTCTTTCAGCTCCTGAATCAACTGCCGGTTTGCCTCAAGGTGACCGATTATCAGCACGCCGGCTACGCCCCGTTGTAAGAACTGTTCCAGGTGGCGCCGCTCCAGGGCCGGGTCGAAAAGGGAGGTGGAAATGATCAGCGGGAAGTTTTTTTCTGCGGCAACCTGCTGGGCCGCATTGACCGAGGCATCGGTCTTGGTGGTGGTGGACAGGATGAGCACGCCGACAACCGTGGACTTGCGGCGGGAAAAATCGCCTGCTGTGGCGTTATACACATAGCCGCAGTCATGCATCACCTCGCGCACCCGCTCAAGCGTTGCGGGACGTACAACAGAAGGATTGTGCATCACCCTGGACACGGTGGCGGTGGACACTCCCGCCAGGCGGGCCACATCGACAATGGTAGCTTTGCTGGACACGAAACCCTCACAGTGTGCAAACAGTGTGTATGAAGTCAGGTCCTTCGCGGGCCATGGCAGCTGCCGCGCACACGACTCGGGTTCTGGACGGATATACTGCACCGCCCCTGCCGGAAAAGGGAAAAAGGGCGGTACAGCTCTCTGTTTTGTGGCGTGTAGGACAAGCCTATTTAAGGCAGGCGGCAAGCGCTTCCAGCAGCCTGTCCACGTTTTCCGCGCGGGCGGTGTGGCCCATAAGGCCGATTCGCCAGATTTTTCCCGCCATGGGACCAAGGCCGCCGCCAACTTCAATGGAAAACTCCTTGAGCAGGCGCGAGCGCACCACCGCGTCATTCGCCCCGTCAGGAATGGTGACCACGTTCAGCATGGGCAGGCGGCACGACGCATCCACATACATGGCAAGCCCCAGTCCGGCCAGGCCGCTGACCAGGCGCTCATGCATGGCTTTATGCCGCGCGTACACCGCATCCAGCCCTTCATCCAGAATGCAGCGCTGGGCCGCGTACAGGGCGTACACCATATTAATCGGCGCGGTGTGGTGGTAAGCGCGGGTGTGCCCTTCCCAGTAATTCATGATCATGGTCAGATCAAGATACCAGTTGGGCACCTTTGTCTTGCGGCCACGAATCTTGGCCAGGGCAGCCTCGGACATGGACACGGGCGAAAGGCCCGGAGGGCAGGAAAGGCACTTCTGGGTGCCGCTGTACACAGCGTCTGCCCCCCAGGCGTCTATGCTGACGGGCATGCCGCCCAGGCTGGTTACGCAGTCCACAAGATACAGCGCGCCGTGGGCTTTTACCAGATCGCCAATGGCTTGCGCCGGGTTGACCACGCCGGTGGAAGTTTCTGCATGCACCACCGCTACCAGGGCGTACCTGGCCTTTTGCAGCTGCTCGGCCACCTTGTCCACCAGTACGGGAGTGCCCCACTCAAATTCCAGGGTATCTACTTGTGCGCCAAGGCGTCCGGCCACGTCTTCCATACGCTTGCCGAACACGCCGTTTATGATCACAAGCACCTTGTCGCCCGGTTCAACCAGGTTGACAAAGCAGGTTTCCATGCCGGCAGAGCCTGTGCCGGACATGGGCATGGTCAGAGTATTCTTCGTACCCATCAGCGCCTGCATATCCGCCTTGACTGCGTCCATGATGCTGATGAAATACGGGTCAAGGTGCCCTATCGTGGGCCGGGCAATTGCGGCGTACACCTCGTCAAATACGCACGAAGGCCCGGGGCCCATTAAAAGAGTCGCTTTGATACCATCCAGCAAATTCGCCATGATACTCTCCTTGAGTAGAGGGGCTGTTCGGAAAAACAACGCATGCAGGGCACCAGCAAACAACAAAGCGCCCCGGTTGTCCAGCTTTGCTTACGCAGCCATCCGACCGACCCGGGCCATCAGGTACTCGCCTTCGGATAGCAACTCCACGCCTGTCAGCTTGCTCATGTCGCGCAGGTATTCCTCATGCCGGTCAAGGTAAAAGGCCAGGGCTTTGGCAAACTGCATGCCCACAAGCCCGTCAACCAGCAACTGGCTGATTTCATGCACGCGGGTAAGCACTGTCTGGGCGTTGACAAAAATGTCTTTTTCCTCCGGCGTCATGTTGACAATCAGCCGGGCAAGGGTGCTGCGCGCCCGTGGCAGATACATCCAGAAATACATCAAATCAAGGGCATTAACGATAATCGTCTTTTCCAGTTCCTTGGCTTCACTGCCGCCTGCCTTGTGCACAAACTCCTTGGGCCGTCGCAAAAGGGCCATAACGTCTTCTTCAGGCAACAGCAGTTCCAGTCGGGTGATGCTGTCGAACAGCTGGGCAAACTTGTTCACATAGTCCCAGTGCCTTCGACGCAAATATTCCGCCTTGTCGGCCGGACCTTCGATAATCGCCGCAACCGTGTCAGAGGCCAGTTTGGAGAGCACCGCCGCAGACTGGATAAGAATTTCCAGAGGCATGGACAATACGACGAAAACCTCAAAGGCGATGCTGTTGTAGAAGACGGAAACAGGGATAGCCAGAATGCTGCGGAAAAGGTTGCCGATAACCGCCTCGTGGGGCAAGCCCCTGAACAGGTTGTGCCCGGCAATATACAAGCCGTTCACGCAGGACATGACCGTATAAAAGATGACCGGCTCTGATAGAGAGTCTATGCCGAAGCCTTCACCAAGCAGCAGGGTACGCACCCCAAGCTCCAGAAGAGGCACGGAAATGCCGGTAAACAGCAGGGAATCGCACAGCCGCGACCAACTCAGATAATCGTTCCAGCCAAGCAGTGGCGTTCGCCGCAGCCCGCCCCCGCCGAGTGTTGCCTGGAGCACGTTGCGCACGCCTGTTATGCCGAACCAGATAAAGGCCCCGAACCAGGCAAGGAACCACCAGTCCTGCGTATACTGAAAGGTGAAAAAAGTCAGAAGGAAACCGACAACCACCTTGAGCACGTTTTTGATGGTGGTGTTCACATATTTGAGATCAAGCGCCTCGTGCTTGTCCTTTTTCTCTTCGCTCAGCGGAAAGTCGAAATGCTTGTCAAACTGGAAGCCGCCAAGTGTTGTGATGGAGCGGGCTTCCTCGCTGTAAATCATGGTTTTTTCATTCACGGCCCAGGTTTCCACCTTGGCCTTGCCGAAATTGCGCAGGCCCGGCAATTTCCTCAACGCTCTGGTAATGGTGAAACCCAACGGAAGAATACGCCGTGGATAATAGGTAATTTGTCGATAAGTTTGCTGGAAAAAGGGCACGGGCCTTCGTTGGGAGCCAAGGGCTTCCAGGTCTTTCTGGGCGCTGGAGGGAAGAGTGTCCAGATACGCAAAACCCATACCGTGCACTTTTGACGAGCGGCTCGTGGAATCGCTACCGATGCGGGTTCCCAGCGGCTTGCGCTTGTAATACCCTTGCAGCTTGGGAATATTGCGCAAAATATCGCGGAAAAGCAGGCAGCGCTCAGACTGGTTCGCCGGATTGTCGCAACCGGCGGTTTCCTTCTGGATAAAGTTCCGAATTTGGCGTTTCAGAGCAATGGCGCTGCCCTCGTTGATGGCGAATTGCAGCTGGCTGATGGCCTCAATGTCGTCCATCTGCCCGTCTTCAAAGCTTTTCAGGTTGAACATTTCCAGATGGGTAATCATGCCTTCGCACGAATAGAGCAGTTCCAGCACATCTTCCGCGCAAAGCGTGCGCAGGTTCAAGATAATGTCGCAAGGCGTGCGTATGGAAACCAGCCAGTCTATCAGGGTCATGGGCAGAAGGCGCATGATTTCCGGAATCTTGTCTTTTTCCGATTCGTCGGAAGCAATGGGTACTTCAGGATTTTTGGCCTTGCACAACCAGTCCGCCGTGATATGTTCCGGTCGAAGCGCGTTCATTTTCGCAAGCTGACCGTCTATTTGCTGCCGTACTTCCTCGTCACTCTCTTCATAGCGGCGCTTGCGTGATTCCATGTTTTCGT
>JAJDIC010000008.1 GCA_030266525.1 Desulfovibrio sp. OttesenSCG-928-G15
GTCGCCTCACGCATCAAACTTTCCCTTGAACAGGGCAAACGTTTAGAAACGGCGTTCTCACGCCGACTGGGGGTAAAGCTCGATGAATGTATTGCTGATAGCGGGCGGTTGGTCCAGCGAACGTGATGTCTCCCTCTCCGGAGGCAAAGGCATCAAAAAAGCCCTGCTCAAACTCGGGCACTCGGTAACGGAATATGACCCGGCGCTCTCGCTCGACGGCCTGGTGGATGCAGCGCGCGATAAGGATTTCGCCTTTATCAACCTGCACGGCTCGCCTGGTGAAGACGGGCTTATCCAGGCCATGCTGGAACAGGTTGGCTGCCCCTATCAGGGGGCTGGGCCTGCCGCTTCCATTCTGGCCCTTAACAAGGCCGCCGCAAAGGTGCTGTTTGCCGGGGCAGGGCTGAACACCGCCCCGTACCACCTGTTAACGGAAAAACCGGAAAAAGACTGGCAGCCCATGCTGCGTTATCCGCTTTTCATCAAGGCCAATACCGGCGGCTCAAGCCTGCACATGGAAAAGGTGGAACACCCGGAAGATTTGCCCGCCGCACTGAACAGGCTGTTTTCCGTGGATACCGCCCTTCTTGTGGAA
This sequence comes from Desulfovibrio sp. OttesenSCG-928-G15, assembly GCA_030266525.1. The sequence continues at coordinate 596 of JAJDIC010000008.1, forward strand.
ACAGCCATTGAGGGACTTGAAATAACCTGTGGCGTGCTTGGCAAGCTGGAAGGCGGTACGGAAGTGCCTGCATCTTTGCCCACCATTTTGATCAAGCCTTCCTCCGGCAAGGTGTTTGACTACACAAGCAAATATTCTCCCGGCGGTGCGGAAGAAATATGCCCCGCTCCGGTTTCTGATGCGATTAACAAAAAAATCCAGGAAATGGCCCTTGCCGCGCACAAGGCCCTTGGCTGCTCCGGCTACAGCCGGGCCGACTTTATTGTGCCTGAGAACGCAGAGCCGGTTCTTCTGGAAGTCAATACGCTTCCGGGCATGACCCCCACAAGCCTTCTGCCCCAGGAAGCCGCTGCAACAGGACTTTCTTTTGAGCAGCTTGTCGCACGGCTTATGGAGCTTGGGCTGAAACGCTTTGGGCGCTAAGCCTTCAAAGGCCCGCACGAAATGATAGCAAAAATAGCCTGCGGCGCCCTGCACGGAATTGACGCTTTTCGGGTAGACCTGGAGGTGGATCTTTCCCGCGCCGGTCTACCCGCCTTTACCCTGGTCGGTCTTGCCGAAGGGGCGGTCAAGGAATCGCGTGACAGGGTGCTGGCGGCGCTTCGCAATGCCAATTTGCGTATTCCCCCTTCGCGTATAACCGTCAACCTTGCCCCGGCAGACAGAAAAAAGGGAGGCAGCTCCTATGACCTGCCGCTGGCTGTCGGCCTGCTTGTTGCTTCCGGCCAACTGCCGGAAGACGCGGCAAACGGCTTTTTTTTCGCCGGGGAACTTTCGCTCACCGGCGAAGTCAAGCCGGTAAACGGCATTCTGCCCGTGGCTATTCTGGCCAGAGACCAGGGGGCGAAAGCCTTTTTGACGCCTGTGGAAAACGCCCCGGAAGCCGCCGTGGTCGAAGGGCTTACCGTATACGGTGTGCAAAGCCTCGGGCAAGCAGCCGCCTTTCTGGCCGGGCAGGAAACTCTTGAAGCTGCCCGCCCTGCGCGGCAAAGCAACGCCCTTGACGGCAAAAACGCGCAGCTTCCCGACTTTGCGGATGTCAAAGGACAGGAATATGCCAAGCGGGCAGTGGAAATTGCCGCGGCAGGCGGGCACAACCTGCTCTTTCTCGGCCCTCCCGGCAGCGGAAAAACCATGTTGGCCCGCCGCTTTCCCACTGTTCTGCCGCCCCTGTGCTTTGAAGAAGCCCTGGAAGTGACAAAGATTTACAGTGTGGCCGGAATGCTGGAGGGAGGCCTGGGAATTATGTCGGAGCGCCCCTTTCGCTCTCCGCACCACACCATATCCGAATACGGCCTGATCGGCGGCGGGACCATTCCCCGACCGGGGGAAATATCACTGGCCCACAGGGGCGTGCTTTTTCTGGACGAACTGCTGGAATTTCGCAAGCAAACCCTTGAAGTGCTCCGGCAACCGCTGGAAAGCGGGCAGGTGACCATTGCCAGAGCGGCGCAAAGCCTTACCTATCCGGCCGATTTCATGCTGGTCGCAGCCATGAACCCCTGCCCCTGCGGCTACCTGACCGACCCGCGCAAAGCCTGCGTGTGCAAGGAGCATGACATACAGCGCTACCGCGCAAGGCTCTCCGGCCCCCTGCTTGATCGCATTGACTTGCATGTGGAAGTTCCGGCCGTGCCCTATGTGGACCTAAGCTCCCGCGCACCGGGCAAATCTTCCCTGACAATGCGCCAGAACGTGGAAGCGGCCAGGGCAATACAGGCAAAACGCTACGCCGGGAGCGCGTTTCGCTGTAACGCGGATATTTCGGGTAAGGCCCTTGCGGAATATTGCGCCCTTGCCCCACAGGAAGAAGCCTTTCTCGGTGAAGCGGTGAAAAACCTGCACCTGTCTGCCAGGGCATACTCACGCATACTGCGCATCGCCAGGACCATTGCAGACCTGGAAGCCGCGCCGGGTATCACCGTCGTGCATCTTGCCGAAGCCGTGAACTGCCGCGCTCTGGACAGACCCGCCTTTGGTCAGCAAAACGGCTGACACCACCCTCTTTCCCTCCTTTGCCTTTTTCTTATTTTTTCCGTATGGTGCCGATAGAATAAAACGCTGTCGCAGGTTTTTACGCTTTGTTGTGAACGCATAAAGCGACGTGGCGGCATCAGAAATTCTATACGCTCACAAATGCTCCCTTATGGAGAAAAGGTACGGCCATGCGCCTTTCATATATACTTTCCCTGTTGCCGGATAGCGCAGCTCCTGCCAGCGCAGTACAACCCTCCCTTTGGGCACAAAGCGCCCTGGGCGCCTCTGCCGGCGATTCAATACTGGACGGCAGCTTTCTTGGATCGGTGTTGTTTGGCACGCCCTATGAGGGCATTGGCTCTGTTGACATCATCGTTCTGGTTCTTCTCGGCTACCTTACCGCCCGTCTGCTGAACAGCAGACGCAGCGGGTCGGATGAAGACCGCTTCAATGCCGGAGACAGAAGAGACTCGCCCCCGGGTTTTCCTGGCCGGGAAAATGATACAAGCGCCCCCCCCCCGGCAAAACCGGGACCCGCTTGCGCCCCAAAACGACAACGCCCCCCGCGGCAATACCGGCGGGCCCCAAAACGACCACGCCCCCAACACGCCCAGTGATAACGCCTGGACGCGCAAGCTGGGCGGGCAGCACGCTTCGGGTTCTGCCCGTCCGGTCAGAACGCGCCCGACCACGGTGCAGGAAAACGCCGCTGCCATGTGGGGGGCCTTAAGCGGCACTCCGGTGGAAGAGGAGCTTCCGTCTGTGGCCCCCGGGGTGCAGGTGCCGCGCGGCTTTGACGTGAAGGATTTTCTTGAAGGGGCCAGAGTGCTGTACAGCAAGCTCCAAACAGCCTGGGCCGCTCGCGAACTGGAAGGCCTTATTCCCTTTACCACGCCGGAAATGATGCTGCTTTTGCAAAAGCAGGCAGCTAAAAACCCGGAGCCGTCAACGGTTGATATTGTTCTCGTAAATGCGGAGCTTGAGAAATTCCTTGAAGACAAGGGGCAGGATACGGCCACGGTTCTTTTTCATGTAACCATGCGCTTTGGCGAAAACGCCACGCCCGAAGTTATTGACGAAATATGGCATTTTGTACGCACGTCCGCAGATGGCGGAACGTGGCGGCTTTCCGGCATTGATGCTGCATAGAGTAAATCCATTGGTATGGTAGCAGACTCTTTGTGTATAGATTTTACCCACTGTTTTTCACACAGCCCGAGTATACGGCAGTGACAGTATAAGGCGCCCTTTCATGGACGACAGTATTTTTGGTTTATCCCCCAGGCGGCTTAATGGAAAAGCCGCTTTTCCTGACTCCTGGCTTACCATAACCCCGCTTGGCGGGCTTGGTGAAATCGGCATGAACTGCATGGTATGGGCCACCCCCGGCTCCATGGCCATTGTGGACTGCGGCCTGATGTTCCCCAGCGACTACCACCTGGGTGTGGATGTTATCATCCCCCGCTTTGACTTCATCAAGGAACACAAGGACGAAATCAAGGGCGTGGTGCTCACCCATGGTCATGAAGATCATATCGGCGCCCTGCCCTGGCTTGTGCCGCACATTTCCGCGCCCATTTACGGCTCACCCTTCACCCTCACCCTGGTGGAGCACAAACTGCGCGAGCGCGGCCTGCTTGACCGGGTTGAGCTGGTAGAAATCGGCCCGTCAAACCCCCTTGTGCTCGGCGACATGACGTTTCACGTTTTTCCCGTGTGCCACAGTATTATTGACGGATACGCCTTTGGGGTGGAAACCCCGGCGGGCAAGGTTGTGCACACCGGCGACTTTAAAATTGACCCCAATCCGCTGGAAGGACCAGGCACCAATCTGGCCCAGTTCCGACAGTTCGCAGGCAAGGACGGAGCAGCCCTGTTGCTTTCAGACTCTACCAACGTGGAGCGCGAGGGGCGCTCGCTTTCCGAGCGTGAGGTTGCGGCCAATTTGCAGCTTTTGTTCAAGTCGGCCAAAAGCCGAATTATTGTGACCCTGTTTTCAAGCCATATCCAGCGAATACAGGAAGTGTTCGATTGTGCGGATGAAACAGGCAGAGCCGTGGTGGTGGGTGGACGCAGCCTGGTCAACAACATAGGCATGGCCCAGGACCTGGGCAGGCTCCGGCCCCCCAAAGTGCTGTATACCGATGCTTCCGCCGCCCCGCCCCTGGATGACGACAAGGTCGTTCTGCTGGTGACCGGCTCACAGGGCGAACCCCTTTCTGCCCTTTCGCGCATTACCTCCGGCGGGCACAAGAATTTAAGCATCCACGAAGGCGACATGGTTATCATGTCGTCCCGGCTTATTCCCGGCAACACCATGGCGGTAAACACCCTGGTGAACAACCTCTACCGCCTTGGCGCGGAAGTGTATTACGACAAGGAACATCCGGTCCACGCTTCGGGCCACGCCCAGCAAAAAGAGCTGGTGGAAATGCTCCGGGCCGTGAAGCCGCGCAATTTCGTTCCCGTGCATGGCGAATACCGTCACCTGGTCAAGCATGTGCGACTGGCCGTAGCCAATGGCGTTGCAGAGGTGAACGCCCAGGTTATTGAAAACGGTCAACCCTTTACCTTGACCCCTTCCGGCATTGCCCTGGAAGAGCCCATACTGGCCCAGTCCACCCTGGTGGACGGCAAGGGCGTGGGCGATGTGGGGCAGGCAGTGCTCAAGGAACGGCACATCCTTGGCGGCGAAGGTATGGTGGTGGTGGTACTCATCCTGGATGAAAGCACCTGGTCCATCCTCAAAGGGCCGGACATTTTTTCCAAGGGCTTTGTGTTTGAACAGCAATACGACCATGTGCTGGAAGATGCGAAGTGTCTTGTGCTTGACGCGATAGAGGGCCATGAAACCGGCGACGTGGAAAAATTGCAGGAGCGCATTCGCTCATCCTTGCGTCGCTTTTTCCGTAAAATATTGGGGCGCGATCCGATTATCGTGCCCGTAGTCACAGCTGTGTAATTCTTGTTTTTGTATATCTGTATTTTTTTGACGAGTTTCACTCATGAACTATGAACCAGTCCGTTTTCCTCTGGCAAAAATCATTATTGGCCTGCTCGTGCTTGGCGCCGCGCTGTACGGCTATTCGCGTTTCGGAAAAAAAGAAGCGCACAGGGGCGGCTTAAAACCTCTTGCCGTCAGGGTTGCCGTGGTCAAGCTCGGCTCAATGGATGTATTCATTCAGGGCCTTGGCACCGTTACATCGCCTAACACGGTAACGGTTAAAAGCCGCGTGGACGGGCAACTCATGTCGCTGTATTTCACGGAAGGCCAAATGGTCGCCCAGGGGGAACTGCTTGCGGAAATAGACCCCCGCCCCTTCCGAACCCAGTTGCAACAAGCCAAAGGCACCCTGGCCCGCGAACAGGCCCAGCTCAAGGACGCAGAACTTGACTTGCAGCGTTATCGCAAACTTATCAAAGAGCAATCGGTTTCCCAGCAACAGCTACAGTCGCAAGAAGGTCTGGTTGGACAGTCTCGCGGCGGGGTGCAGTCCAGCGCAGCGGCGGTTGCCGAAGCGGAGCTTCAGCTTTCCTACACCCGCATCACCGCGCCCATTACCGGTCGGGTCGGCCTGCGCAAGGTGGATGTCGGCAACATGATCCGCGCGTCTGACAGTAACGGTCTGGTTGTGATTACCCAGATAGATCCCATGCATGTGATCTTTACCCTGGTGGAAAAAGACATTCCCACCGTGCTTCGGGCCATGCGCAATACGCGTCTGGAGGTGCAGGCCTGGGGGCAGGACAACAAAACCCTTCTTGGCACAGGCCAGCTGCTTACCCTGGACAACCAGATTGACACCGCCACCGGCACGGTCAAGGCCAAGGCCGAATTTCACAACGCGGACCGCATGCTCTTTCCCAACCAGTTCGTCAATGCCAGGCTGAAAGTAGCTACGCTGGAGAATGCGCTGATAATTCCTTCTTCCGCGGTGCAGCGTAATAATAACGGTTTTTTCGTCTACGCGGTGCGTGAAGGCAAAACCAGAGCCCAGAATATTGTCACCGGCCATTCCACAGACACGCACACTGTAGTCACATCCGGCCTTACTGTCGGAGAAATTGTGGTCATTGACGGCGTGGACAGGCTGCGAGACGGCATGCCGGTTACCTATGAAGCCCCGGAAGGCGCGCAAGGCCGCGACGGCAGTGAAAACGGTCAGCCGCCAGCCCGCCCCGCAAAACGCGGAGAACGGCCTGAAGCACAAACAGGGGCGCCGACGGATAATCCTTCCCCTCATCCCGGAGGCCAATCCGGCAGTCAGCCGAGCGGGCAGTCCGGCTATCAACCGGGCGCACCGGGCGCTACACCGGATGCAACACAGGGGCAAGCCCCGGCAAGCCAAAGCGCGGCACCTGCTACGCAACAGCCTGCGGAAGAGGGAGTCTCTGAAACGCAGGGCGCTGCCGCCCAAGGCGCTCCGGGAGCGGCAGTAAAAGAGGCTTCCGGTCAGTCCGCACAGGACGAGCCTGCCACAAAAGCCGCGAGTACCGCTCCTTCTACGGCTTTGCCCGTGGCCCAAAACCCTGCCCCGGCGAAGTCCGCAGCCGTTCCGGCGACTGGCCTGTCAAACGACAAGGCAACCGGCAAGCCAACAGCCCGGGCAGCGGCAAAACAGCCGCCCGCCGCAAAAGGCAAGCAAGCTGCCGCCGCAAAGGCCTCTTCGGCTCCGAAAAAGGCCGCGCAAAGCCCCGCAAAATCTTCCGGCAAGAAAACTTCGCCCGCAAAGTCCGCTAAAACCGGAAACAAAAAACGCTAATCCCCTTACCGCCCAACAAGCAGGCACGAATACCCGGAGCGAACAAAGCGTATGGCAAACCCTTCCCGCCTATTCATCCTGCGGCCGGTAGCGACTTCGCTTCTGATGGCCGCGCTGCTTCTTGCGGGTCTTCTTGCCTACAGAAACCTGCCCATTTCCGCCTTGCCCGAAATAGACTACCCGACCATTCAGGTTGTCACCCTGTATCCCGGGGCAAGCCCGGACGTGATTACCTCCGGCATTACCGCGCCGCTGGAACAACAGTTCGGACAAATGCCGGGACTTAACCGCATGTCTTCTCAGAGTTCGGGCGGGGCCTCGGTAATCACTTTGCAGTTCACCCTTGAGATGAGCATGGACGTAGCCGTCCAGCAGGTCCAGGCCGCGATCAACCAGGCAAACAGTTATCTGCCGAACGATTTGCCGAACCCGCCCATTTACAACAAGGTCAACCCGGCGGACCCGCCAATCATGATCCTGTCTGCCTCTTCCTCAGGCATGCCCCTGTATAAGCTGCAAGACCTGGTGGATACGCGCATCGCCCAAAAAATATCGCAAATTTCCGGGGTCGGCCTGGTCAGCCTTTCCGGCGGACACAAGCCCGCCGTCAGGGTGCAGGTAAACCCGCGCCTTCTGGCCTCTTACGGCCTGTCCATGGAAGATGTGCGCACTGCCGTATCCAACGCCAACGTAAATACGGCCAAGGGCAGTTTTGACGGGCCGGAGCGTTCTTCCACCATTGACTCCAACGACCAGCTTCGCAGCGCGGATGAATACCGTCAGCTGATAATCGGCGTTAAAAACGATGCGCCCATCTTCCTGTCCGCAGTGGCAGACCTTGTGGACGCGGCGGAAAACGAACGCCTGGCCGCCTGGCACGACACCACGCCCGCCATTATCATGAACATCCAGCGCCAGCCGGGTGCCAACATCATCAAGGTGGCAGATGAAATCAAGGAACTGCTGCCCGGTCTGCGCAACGCCCTGCCCGGCAATGTCACCCTTGAAATTATTACGGACAGGACCGTGACCACCCGGGCCACCGTGACTGATGTTCAGCTTGAGCTCTGCCTGGCTGTTGTGCTGGTAATTTTCATTATGTATCTGTTTTTACGCAATATTCCTGCCACAATCATTCCGGGCGTCGCGGTGCCGCTCTCACTGGTGGGCAGCTTTGCCATTGTGTATTTCCTTGGGTACTCCATCAACAACCTGACCCTTATGGCCCTGACCATTGCCACCGGCTTTGTGGTGGATGACGCCATTGTTGTGACCGAAAACATCAGCCGTTACCTGGAAGAAGGCCATTCCCCCCTGGAGGCCGCGATCAAAGGGGCGGGGCAAATCGGCTTTACCATCATTTCGCTTACCATTTCCCTGGTTGCCGTGCTCATCCCCCTTCTGTTCATGGGCGATGTCGTGGGGCGTCTGTTCCGCGAGTTTGCCGTAACCCTGGCTGTCTCCATCCTGCTTTCGGCGGTTATCTCGCTGACCCTTACCCCCATGATGTGCGCCTATCTGCTTCGCCCGCTTGACGGGCACGGACACGGGCAGGAAAACCCGGTCAAGACCGGTCTGTGGAACCGCATTGTCAGCCTGTACGACCGCCTGCTACTCACGGTTCTGGACCATCAGGGCATTACCCTTGCTGTTGCCGTGGGCACGCTTGTGCTTACGGCCTTCCTGTATGTAATTGTTCCCAAAGGCTTTTTCCCGGTGCAGGATACCGGCCTGATTGCCGGTATCACCGAAGCGCCGCAAAGCATCGGCTTTCAGGCCATGGGCGAACGGCAAACCCTTATCGCCGCAAAAGTTCTGGAAGATGAAGATGTAGCCGGGCTTTCTTCCTTCATCGGGGTGGACGGCACAAACGCCACCCTGAACAGCGGGCGCATGTCCATCAACCTGAAGCCTTTGAGCGAGCGCAGCGCCAGAGCGCCGGAAATAATACGGCGGCTCAACGAGTCCCTGGCAGACATACCCGGCATCACGCTCTACATGCAGCCGACTCAAGATATTACCATCGAAGACAAGGTTTCGCGCACCCAGTACCAGTGCAACATAGAATCCCTGTCTCTTAATGACCTGCAACAATGGGTTCCCGCGCTGGTTAACGCGCTGCAAGAGCGCGATGAGCTGGCCGAGGTCGCCTCGGACTTGCAGGCCGGGGGCAAGCAGGCGTACATCGCCATTAACCGGGACCGGGCGAGCACGCTCGGCGTAAGCGCATCGGAAATTGACAGCGCCCTGTACAATGCCTTTGGGCAGCGCATGATATCGACCATATTCACCCAGACCAGCCAGTACAGGGTTATTCTTGAAGTGAAGCCGGAGTTTCGTAGCGACCCGTCCAGCATTGAGCATATGTACATCCCCGGAAACAACGGCAGCATGGTGCCGCTCTCGGCGGTGGTGGAATTGCAAGAGCGCAACACGCCCCTTGTCATCAACCGCCAGGGCCAGTTCCCCTCTGCTACCATCTCTTTTAACCTGGGCGAAGGGGCCAGCCTTGGCGAAGCCGTTGCCGCCATTGAGGAAACCGCCGCTGCCATCGGCCTGCCCGCCAGCCTGCCACTGACTTTTGAAGGCGCGGCCAAGGCGTTTCAGTCTTCCCTTTCGGGCACGCTCTGGCTCATACTGGCGGCCATTGTCACCATGTATATCGTGCTGGGCGTGCTGTATGAGCATTACATCCACCCGGTAACCATTTTGTCCACCCTGCCCTCGGCCGGGGTGGGCGCGCTGCTCGCCTTGATGCTTTTCGGTATGGACCTTGGCATCGTAGGCATTATTGGTATAATTCTGTTGATCGGCATCGTGAAGAAAAACGCCATCATGATGATTGACTTTGCGCTGGAGGCAGAGCGCCACGAAGGCAAAAGCGCCAGAGAAGCCATTCACCAGGCCTGTCTCCTGCGCCTGCGGCCTATCCTGATGACCACCATGGCCGCGCTGTTCAGCGCCCTGCCCATGATGCTGGGAAGCGGTATGGGGTCTGAACTGCGCCAACCGCTCGGCGTGACCATGGTGGGCGGGCTTCTGGTCAGCCAGGTGCTGACCCTGTTCACAACCCCGGTCATCTATCTGGCCTTTGATCGTCTTTCCCACTGGCGCAGGGGCACAACGCCGCCCCAGGCCGCTTGAGCTACAAGGAACATCATATGTGGAAACCCGCCCCCCGCTCTGCGCAGACAAGCATTCCCTGCACCCTGTGCAACCGTCCCCTGCTTGCCAAAAGAACCTGCCATCAGGCGTATATGTACTGCGAACAATGCAAAAAAGAATTCCCGCTGCAAATGCATATCAAGCAGATGGATTCGGCTCTGGAGAGCTTTCTTGAAGCGATAAACTGTGATCGGGTGTAAGGCCTTTGGTATTTGGAATCAAAATCCCTTGGTGTTGCAAAGCATTGTAAACAAGTATAGGGTAAAACTTTGTCGTATTGTCCTTTTTCCGTCTTGTACCACTCCAACCCGGGTGCCATTTTTATGAAGACTGCCATTTCCCGTCCACGTTGTGTGTTTTCCCCCCGCTACACCGTTTTCGTTCTTCTGTTTGTTCTGCTGCTGCCCACGGGCTGCGCTGATATTTTCAGCAAAATTTCCCTCGGCGGCGATGACGAGCCGGTCATGGTCAACCCCATTGAAGACCTTTCTTCTGCCTTTAACAAAGGCAACTATGGCAAAGCCGAAACCCTGGCCATGCGCCATCTGAAAAACGCGGGCCTCGGCCTTTCGCATAAAATCGAAGCCAACCGGCTGCTTGTCGGCTCTGCGCTGCACAACAACCACCCGAGCGTAGCCATCAACGCCCTGGAAGAATGGCGCAAATTGGCCCCCGGAGCGGACGGAACGCGCGAATGGCAGGACGCGTGGGCCAAAGCCATGCGCACCCTTTCTTCACACGACGCAAGAACGCGCGCCAATGACATTTATCAAGACAGCTCCCGCTCTGCGCTTATCCGCTGCATTTCCGGTGTGGTTCTTGCCGCCCGCCAGTGGAACGACGGCGACCTCGGCCAGAGCATGGTAGCCCTGGAAAATATCTATCAGGCCGTCAACACGACAAAAGACAAAGCGGCCCTGGAACAACGCCTCGCCATTGAAATGAACGCGGCAAACCCTGCCGCCTCCAACCTGGCTTACAGCGCCGTTACCGACGCCAACCGCAACAAATTCCCCTACAACGTGGTCTATGTCGATCAAATGCGGCGTACCAAGCAACTGGCGGCTGCCCAGGCCAAAGGCTCTTCCCTGCGCCTTGCCGATCCTTCCATTATCCGCTCTGTGCCGCGAGAAAGTATCATCGGCACGTCCATCCAGTCGGGTGGAACCGGGGCCGTTGTTTCCGGTCAGCCCATAGTGCTGGCCCTGCCCCTTTCCGGTCAGTACGCGCCCCTTTCCGAAAAAATCGCCGCGGGCGCAAAGGTTGCCTGCGACGAAATGATGGCAGCGGGCGGTCATGTGCAGCTCATGGTTATTGATACGGACGGCGCTGACTGGATTAGCAAAATCAACGCCCTTCCCGGTAACGCCACCATAGTCGGCGGCCCCCTGCGCCGGGCGGACTATACGACCCTCAAAGAAAAGGGCATTCTCGGCAAACGGGCAGTTTTTGCCTTCCTGCCTTCTCTTGACGGCAGCGACGAAGGCCAGAACGCCTGGCGCTTCTTCTCCAGTGCGCAAGATCAGGTCGATACCCTGCTTGGCTTTACGGACAAGCTCGGCATCAAGGAATACGGCGTGTTCTACCCGGACGACAACTTTGGTCGCCGGATGCAGAACATCTTTGAAGAGCGCGTACGCGCCAACGGCGCTACCGTGACTGCAAGCTCCTACCCGCCGGAAAACCAGAAGGCCTGGTCCGGCAGCGCCAAGGTATTTATTGAAAGCAAAAAGGGTACGCCCTTCAAGGCCGTATTCCTGCCCGACGCCTGGAAGCATATGGAAACCATTATCCCGGCTTTCTTCACCAACAAGGAAACCGGTCAGGTTCTGCTTGGCACCTCGCTTTGGGAGCAAAGTTTGAGCAAGGGCGCCTACGGCACCCCGCAATACTATGAGCTGGCAGTTTTCCCGGGCACCTGGAACCAGCAGCAGCCGAGCGCCATGGGGCAAAAGCTTCAGGCCGGTCTTTCCAAAGCCGGTCAGGGCACGGCAGACTTCTGGTACGGCCTTGGCTACGACTTTGCCAGGCTTACGGCCAAACTTGGCGTGCGTGAAGGCTGGACCGCCCCGCAGGTCAACAAGCTGCTTGAGCGTGCAAACCTGAACTGGAGCATCGCCCCGATTCGCTGGGACAAGGATGGTCACGCTTCGCAAAAAATGCACCTGTTCCAGCCTGTCAGCGGCGGCTTTGTGCCCCTGAACGAAGGCACGTTCAAGAAGCGTCTTGGAGAGGCCAACCCGTAGGAGGCTGCGCTTTTCCGTCCGGACGCGCTTTGCCGGACGAAAAAAACACAAGAAAAGGCCCGCAAGCTCGACAGCTTGCGGGCCTTTTCTTTCAGCCTGCGCGCGCGTTCTTTGCGCAAAAAGACAACGCGCCCGAGGCCAAAGGCATCAGGCGCGTAAGCTCATGTCAGGGAAGATCATTCAGGCCCAGCAGTATTCAAAACAGGCCCTCTTTTGCATCAGGCTCTCTGCCCGAGCAGATTGTCAGCCCACAAAGCAAAAAAACTACTCCACTTCGCGAAACGCATCAGCCACCAGTTTGTCGATGGCTTTGCGCGTATCGTCATCCGCGTTGACGAATTGCAGCCCCAAAAGATATTTATTGCCGGTTTTTTTAGTCCAGGCAATGTCGGCAATCGCTTCAAAATGCTGGTCCGTGTCATTTTCATAAACCCGGAAATACTTGCTGGAAAACCTGTTCAGCAAGGGAATATGCACGTTGATGTGCAAGCGGGTGCCTACGGGCAGCTCCGAGTCAGATTCCACACAAAGCCCACCGCTGCTGATATCTTTGCTGTCAACATCGATAAGCAGATCTTTGGCAATGGGGAAAGCCAGTTCTCGGGCCTGAACCCGGTAAGGGCGGGGCAGGCGCGTATATACGCGCTTGTTGTCATTGTCGGTATCGTTATTGTGCTGGTTGCTCATAGACGCTAACGCCTCCATTCACCTGGACCGGTCGGGCCATTGTATGTGAGCCGACACGGGGGCCGGTGGTATATGTAAGAATATAGTGTGTATGTCTATTACGTATACCCTAAACGAGACAAAATCAAGATGTAGTCTACAAACGGATGCCCTGGAAAAACACCCGGCCCTGTGCAGCCATGCGAAACACTGCGCAGTGTACTGGTTGGGAGTATTCGTTAAAGGGCAAAGGCTTTCAGCCAGAAGCAAGGCAGAGGAAGTTTGGTTCGCGCTTTACGCCGGACAGAACGCAAAGCTCGCACTCTTGCCGTCACACAACTATTTCGCCCTGTCCAGCCAGGCATACACCCTGCCCATGGCCCGCGAGGGCGGGCCGGTAAGCTCTTCCCAGCCCCCGAGCACATTGGCCGCCTGCCGGTTGATGGCCTCCGTAATGCTTTGCGGATCCTGGTGTTGTAAAGCAACCAATAGCGGATGCCCAAGGCGCAGAAAATCCATCATGGCGCACAGCTCCCGCTCTGTTTGCGCTTGTGGGTAGCGGCTGAAAGAATAGCCCAGAATCATGGCCAGTTCGCCTTCCTGCTCATGGGCCAGGGCAAAGGCCAGTGCCCCGCCCGCCGCAACCAGCCGGTCATACAGGGCAAGCACTTCTGCCGGGCCGAGATTTTCGCACAGGCCCTCAAACACGTCATACACCGCCGTCAAAAGGCGCAAGTGGTCTTCAAGCGGAGCCAGCGGAATAAGCGTATCCAGCATGGATAGCGCCTTTTCATATTTTCCCGCTGCAAGCAACGCGGCCACTCTCTTCAAGGAAGCGGTATACCCGGCCAGCTCCTTGCCGGTAAGGGGCGGCGGCAGGGGCTTGTCCAGGCAAAAGGGACAGCGGGTTCGATCTTCCGGCATATCAACCAGAAAGCCGTCCGGACCGTCAGGCGAAAAAACAGGCCCTACCGGGACCGGTTCCGGCTTTTCAGGGGGCATCGGGGCAATGCGCCTGGCCAGATACACCGCGCCCACGCTCGCAACAACAAGAAAACCCAGCCAGAACCACCAGGGCATAGCCGCCGCCAAACAGGATAAAGGTGCAAGGGAAATACCGTACTTTCATTCATACTATCATCATTCACCGTGAGCCGGGATTATTATTTTATCATTTTATTTTGCATAGTTATTTACAAATTCGGATCGAAAACAAAAAAATCCGGCCCTTTTGCCAAAGGGCCGGACAAACAAAAGGCTTATCGCCAATGGACAGCCTTATCCCAGGTTACCCACAAGAATGTATTTGGTCTCCACATAGTCTTCTATGCCCTGGTGCCCACCTTCGCGTCCGAGGCCACTTTCCTTCACGCCGCCAAAGGGTACTTCGCCGCTTGCCAGGGCGACTTCATTTACCCCCACAAGACCGTACTCAATGGCAGAGGCAATGCGGTAGAACGAGCCTATGTCTTTGGTAAAGACATAGGAAGCCAGGCCGTATTCCGTTTCATTGGCGAGGGCAACGGCTTCTTCTTCCGTCTTGTAGGTCATTACCGGGCATATGGGGCCGAATATTTCTTCCTTGAAAACGCGCATTTCCCTGGTAACGCCGGTCAAAACCGTGGGTTCGTAATGCAGGCCGCCAAGCGCGGGTTCGATACCGCCAATGGCAACTTTGGCGCCCTTGCTTACCGCGTCGTCCACAAAGGGCTGCATGGCGTTTTTGGCGTTTTGATCCACAAGCGGCCCCTGGGTAACGCCCTGCTCCATGCCGTTGCCCAGTTTGATACCCCGCACTTTTTCCACCAGTTTTGCCACATAATCATCATGGACGCTTTCATGTACGATAACGCGATTCACGCAAATGCAGGTCTGACCGGCATTACGGAACTTGCTGCCCATTGTGCCCGCAACAGCCAGGTCAATATCGGCATCCGCGCAAATAATCATGGGGGCGTTGCCGCCAAGTTCCATGGAAACCTTTTTTACCGTACCGGCACACGCCGCAATAAGCTGCTTGCCGACAGCCGTGGAGCCGGTAAAGCTGATTTTCTTCACCAGGCTGCTTTTGCACAATTCGTCACCAATCAGGGCGGCGCTACCGGTTACCACGTTCATCACTCCGGCGGGCACGCCAGCGCGCAGGGCAAGTTCGGCCATTGCCAGGGCGGTAAAGGGCGTCTTGCTGGCCGGTTTGAGAATCATCGGGCAGCCTGCGGCCAGGGCCGGTGCTGCTTTGCGCGGAATCATGGACATGGGGAAGTTCCAGGGCGTAACAGAGGCGGTAACGCCGATGGGCTGCTTCATGGTAAACGGCTGCTTGCCCGGCCAGGGAGAGGGAATAACATCGCCGTAAACCCGCCGCCCCTCTTCTGCAAACCAGCCGATATAACTGCACCCAAGGCCTATTTCCCCCTTGGATTCAGCCAGGGGCTTGCCCTGTTCCGTGGTCATGAGCACAGCAATATCATCAACATTTTCAGCGATAAGATCTTTCCAACGGCGCAAAATGTCGCCCCGCTGCAAGGGGGTAAGCTTGCGCCACTCCAAAAACGCCTTTTGCGCGCCTTCTATGGCCTGAACAACCTGTTCGCTGGTCAGCTTGGGCACGGTTCCCACCACGGAACCGTCCGCCGGGTTGGTTATGGTCAGCGTACTTTTATCCGTAGCGTCTACCCAGGTTCCGTTTATGAGACACTGTTGCTTAAAGAGACTGCTGTCTTTGAGTTTCATTGCCAGAACTCCTGAACAATAGAGGTTGAGGTTTCAACGAATATACAAGCCTGCGCCTATTGCCCCATGCCCATCTTGTCGGGCAGCCAGAGCACTATTTCCGGCACAAAGGTAAAGAGCAATATGCAGGTCAGCAAAGCGATCAGATAGGGCAATACGCCGATGGCTATTTTTTCAATGGGTATTCGCGCAATGCTTGAAGCGACAAACAAATTGACGCCCAGCGGCGGGGTAAGCAGAGCCATTTCATTCGTGGCCACAAGAATAACCCCGAAATGAATGGGATTGATGCCAAGCTGGTGCAATACCGGCAGCAATACCGGCACAAGGATGATGATCGTGGAAAGGGTTTCCATGAACATACCGAGAATAATCAGCACCCCGATAATCATCAGCAGCACTACCTGCGGATTGTCGGAAATTGACAAAACCGTCGCCGCCAGACGTTGCGGAGCCTGCTCAAAGGTAAGCAGCTTGCCAAAGAGGGTAGACGCGCCGACAATCAGCAACACGCCGCCACACACGACCGCGCCTTCCAGAAGCGCCCTGTACAAATGGACCGGGCGAAGCGCCCGGTTGATCAGAAAACCCACCAGCAAGGACCAGAGAATGGCGACAACAGAGGCTTCCACAGGAGTGGCGAAGCCGGAATAAATGGATCCGAGAATGATGAGGGGGGTCGCCAGGGCGGGCGATCCCTTGACACAGCTTTTCAAGAAATCGTTCAGCTTAAAGGGGGGCGCGTCTTCCTCACCGCGGAAGCCGTTGCGCTTGGCAATGGCCCAGGCGGTAAACACCATGGAACAGCCGACAATGGCTCCGGGCACAAACCCGGCCGTGAACATGGCCGTTACTGACAGGTTCCCCAAAATCGCATAAATAATCATGGGATTGCTTGGTGGAATCATAATCCCGATGGTGCCGCCCGAGGAGGCAACAGAGGCCGCATAAGCGGGACTGTAGCCGTTTCGAACCATGGAGGGAATGAGAAGCGTGCCCACAGCGGCCACAGTGCCCGGCCCGGAGCCGGAAATGGCCGCAAAAAAAGTACAGGCCAAAATTGTGGTGATACCAAGACCCCCATATGTTCTTCCCACCATCTGCTTGACCACGTCGACAATTTGGTGGGTAATGTTGCCGGACTCCATGAGTGAACCGGCAATGACAAAACAGGGTATGGCCAGCAGGGGGAAAATGTTCAGCCCGTCAAACAGGGAGTTGTGAATAACAGACATGGGCAGCGAATCTCCGACCAACAGGGCCAGGGTAGCCGATATGGCAAGGCTCGCGTAGATGGGCAGCCCCAGCAGGAACAGCATGAACATGGAAGCCATGATAACGGTCAGAATGGAGATATCTTCCATGATCATGCCCCTCCTTTGGTCATGTTGTCGTCGTCATCAGCTTCAAGGCCGAATTCTTCCTTGACCATTTCGGCTTCGTCGCGAACGAGGTGTAGCAGGGTGCCGTTTTGGTAGCGCCTGATATAGTCTTCCACCACACGCCAGGAAAGCAGCACAAAGCCTGCGGGTATGATCATTTCCACATACGATTTGACAATATGCAAGGTAGGCGAAATTTCCGGAAATTCCATGCCCTCTTTGATCACAACCCAGCTGTGCCAGGCAATGTACAGACTGAAGACAACCCAGATTGTGTCCGCAATAATGCGCATCAGCAGGCGAAATTGTGGGGAAAAGGGAATAAACTGGGCGGTGATGCGTACCTGCCCGTTGCGTTTGGTCACAAGCGCCGCGCCGATATACACTGTCCACAAAAAGCTGTACCGGCTAAGCTCTTCCGTCCAGGCCAGCGAAGAACCGGCCACAACGCGGATGATCACCTGAATGATCAAACACCCGACCATCACGGCCATACAAAAAGCGCAAAAAACCTCTTCAAAGTTGTCGTACAATTTTCTCATGGCAGGCGTCTCCTCTTTGCCGGGGCGTGAGTTGAGCCGGCATTGAGCGTTTGAGAGCGCCTCCTTCATGCATGAGGCGGGAACAGGCAAGAGGTGAAAAAGAACGCATGAAGGAAACAAGTGCGGGGGGGCTGCGGCCCGGAATCGGGCCGCAGTTTGACATAACAACGTTATTGTATTGCTTTTAGCGCGTCATCAACAACGTCCTGGCCGCCCAGTTTGCCGCTGTACTTGGGCCAGATGCCGCGGGCTTTTTCAATCCATACGGTTTCATCTGTAAGCGCATCCACTTGCATGCCATGCGTCTTGCACTCTTCAAGGGCTTTGTTCACGTCTTCTTCAGACCATTTCCATTCGTATTTTGCCGCTTCCGCACAAGCCTTATCCATCAGCTCTTTGGTTGCGGGGTCAAGCTTGCGGTACCACTTTTCGCTAACCAGCATGGGACCGACCCAGAGCATATAATGCAGATCGGAAATGTACTTTTGCACCTCCCAGAACTTCTGGTCGCGGTTCACGCCGTGCGGATTTTCCTGACCATCGACCACGCCCTGCTGCAAGCCGTTAAAGGTTTCGGTCCAGGCCAGGGGGTGCGGTTCCACGCCCCAGGAACGAAAAGCATCCAGCTGAATTTCCACGGCAGGCACGCGAATTTTAAGGCCCTGCAGGTCTGCAATCGAGGTGACGGCTTTTTTGGAGTTGGTCAGAACCCGGTAGCCCCCCACAAGCCAACTCAAGGGGCGAGCGCCGCTTTGCTGGGCAATAACGTCGGCCTGCTTGGTCATAAATTCCGTGTTGCCGAACATTTTGTACGCATCTTCCAAGTTCGGGAACAAATAGGGCAGAATAAACAGAGAAGCCCTGGCAGAGAAAGGAGTCAGGTTACCGCAGGCAACAACGGTGAGGTGCAGTTCTTCCGTGCGAAGCTGTTTCACGTTGGCCTGTTCATCCCCCATGGAGCCGCCGTAAAAAGTTTGCACCGAGATGGCCCCGCCGGACTCTTTTTCCACTATTTCCTTGAACTTGTTGATGGCCTGTACGTGCAAGCTGGATTCAGGGTTGGCCGTGGCCGCGCGGATGGTCATTTTTTTGAATTCGGCGGCATTGGCGGTTACGGCAAAAAGCAATGCCGGCAGCAAGAAAGTTGCAAAAAGAAGGCGTTTCATGAGGCGTCTCTCCTATGGCGAAAGTTGCATGTCGACAAGTTGGAAGCATCTGGTGTGCAAAGTTCCGTTTGCTGGTTCATTCTTTACAACCCAAGGGCTCCATGAGCGGCTCTGCACATATCGTTCACACCCGCGAGTGTGTGCAAAAAAGTCCGTTCACCTTGGGCCTGGCATTATTCGGTTATTCTGTCTTGCGGGGCCGAAAGCCCCGCAAGAGGGTCTGAAAAAACACGCCGCACAAAGATGCGTACACGGCTCGCTACTTGCCGATCACCTTGTACACGGCGTTGCAGTCTTCTTTGCCGTACCCGGCAGCGGAAGCTTTTCCATAGGAAGCCAGCGCGGCTTCCATGGAGGGCAGGTCAAGGCTCCAGGCCCTGGCCATTTCGCAGCCGAGGCGTACATCCTTCAAGGCCAGATCAAGCCCGAAGCGGGCGGTAAAATCGTCTGCCGCTATCCAGGGGCCGCGCACATCCATCTGGAAGCTGCGCGCACCCGTATCGGTAAGAAGGTCCAGAAGGAGCTTGCGGTCCAACCCGGCCTTTTCGCCCACGCGAATGCCTTCAGCAAGTACCGCAAGGTTTGTCATGCCCACCATGTTGGAAATGAGCTTTACCGCGCAGGAAGCCGCGATGGAGCCAACGTAGCAGGGCTGGCCGATGATTTTGAAAATATCTTCCAGGCCGTCCACCAGTGCCTTGTCACCACCGACAAACATGGGTTCTTCCGCTTTTTCCGCCTGGGCGGGCGTTTTGCCGAGTGTGCATTGAATATAGCCGATGCCCTTTTCTTGGGCTTCTTCGGCCAATGTTTCAGCTGTTTTCGGATCAATGGTGGACAATTCAATATGGATGCTGCCCTTTTTCATGGCGGCGTACAGGCCGTCCGGCCCGCTCATGGTGCCCAGCACATGCTGCGGCAGCGGCAAGCTGGTGAACACCACATCGCATATCGCCAAATCCTTGGCTTTGGCGGCAGCTTTTCCAGAGCTTCCCGCCGCCAGGGTGCGTTCAACGGCTTCCTGGCTAAGATCAAACAACAACACCTGCTTTCCGGCGCGGATAAGGTTTCTTGCCAAAGGACCGCCCATCAGGCCGGCACCGATAAATCCGATTTGCATGTGCGTATCTCCTATATTGCACTGGCCTTTTTGAAAAAAGACGAGTTGGCGTTTTGTATGACCGCAATACGCGGTGAAGAAAGCTCTTTGAGCCAGGCATCTACGGTTTCCTGTAGTTCGCCGCCGGTCAGCAAGCATTGCGCAAGGGTTTCAGAGGAAAGGTCGGAATGGATGACTACGGTGAAGCGGGTGGTTATGCGCGCAAAAAGGTAGGCCTTGTGCGCCCCCATGGCGAAATCACCCTGCTCAAAAGCCGCTTTCAAGGATTTGTCGTCCTTGAACCGGCGCACGTAATTCTGGTAAACCTCATCGCCAATACCCTGCTCGCACTTTGCAAGCAGAATAATCTTCGCGCCCGGCGCTGCGCATTGCGTTGCGGTTGTAAGCCCTTTTTGGGCCTGGTACAGGCAGATATCCTTGGGTAGCCCCCCGCAGGATGCGATTACAATGTCATACGGCTGCGTATAGGGCATTCCGTACAAATCCGCTGTCAGCACCGAAGCTTCGCGCATGACAACGGAAGGAATACCACAGAGAAGCGCGACAACCTTTTTTGCCGCATCGAGCACCACGTTGATCGCCAGGGAAACCCCGGCCAGCTCCCCGGCCTCGTTCAGATCAAGCCGGACCGGGTTATCAATGACGTTGCCCACCACAGCCGCGCTGTCGCGGAGCATTTTGTGGTTCGCCGCTATCATCCTTGCGGAAGCGCAACCTATTGTCACGCCCTTGGCCCCGCCGGTAAAACCGACGAACTGATGCGCGTCAACGAGGCCCATCACAATTTTCAAATCCGCCGTGGCAAAAGCGGAGTTGATTTCAACCGGTGTCCCGCGCGATGTCCGCCCAAAGTCCGTCACCGGCGAATGTTCCGCATCATGGGCAACAACCCTGCACCCGCGCAGATCGTGCGGCAAAATACGGGTAAGCTGCGCGTCATCGGCTGGGGGGTGCAGCCCCCCGCCGACAACAATGCAAATATCGTCGCCGCTTAAAGCCGGATAGGCGGTAAAAAGCCTGTCAAGCAGGGCGGGTAGAAGCACCTTGACCGGGAAGGGCCGGGTTTCGTCGGGTATGGCAATGGCTACAGACGCGGGCGTGTCCCGCCCTTCAAGAGGCATACAGCCAAACGGTGAATCCAGGGCAGCGTTGAGAGCGGCCACCGGGTCTGCCAGAACAGGTGCCGAGCGAGGTTCAAAAACGTCAATGGCAAGCGCGTCAGGCAACTGGAGTGGCAGATATCCCGCTCCGTATTTGAGTTTCATCTGCATGGTCTTCCTCTTCCTGAAGCGGGTTACCGAACAAGTGAAGCCCCGGCCATTTCCGACAAAGCCCTTGAGACGGCCCAGAGCCAAAGCGGACAATGAAAAGACCGTGGCGCTGCGCTGTGGCCCGCAAAAGGGCCTGCAAACATAGAACACTCTACCGGGAGTCGCCCGGTTTGGAAACCGGGGCAAGCCCCTTTCCGCCGTATGCGGGGAAGGGGCCTGCACCGGAGGCGTTTACGCGCTTTCGTACAGACGGGTCATAATAAACTCACGGTGCCCGAGGGTTTCTGCCGCAGTGTTACGCCCGTTGCAGGTGCGGAACAGCATTTCCAGAAGCTTGTCTCCGGCTTCGTCCATGTTTATTTCACGGCGCAGAATGCCGGAAACGTCAACATCAATGTGTTCATTCATGGTGCGCACGGTGCGCGGGTTGGCCGAAAGCTTGATTACCGGCAAAATGGGATTGCCGATGATGTTGCCCTGGCCGGTCGGGAAGAAATGGGCCACAAAGCCGGAAGCGGCGCACAACGTAACCATTTCAGCCGCGGCAGAGGAGGAGTCCATGAACCACAGGCCGGGCCCGGTGGGCATTTCCGCCTTGTCCAGGCAACCGATAACCGGCGCTTTGCGACCGATTTTCTGGATGTTGCCAAGAGCTTTTTCTTCAATGGTGGTAAGGCCGCCCTCAATATTCCCCTTTGTGGGCTGAGAGTCGCACAAATCGTCTGTTTTATGGTCGTCCACAACCTTGGCATAGCGATCAAAGAAGAACTTGAATTTGGCTTTTACTTCTTCATTGGCGCAACGTTCCATGACAATATGCTCGCCGCCGGTAATTTCTGTGGTTTCACCAAAAAGGGTGGTTGCCCCGGCTTCCCACAGCTTGTCAAAGGCGTTGCCCACGGTGGGGTTGCCCGCAATGCCGGAAGTGGTGTCGGATTCGCCGCATTTGCAGGAAACCCACAGTTCGTCAACCTTGCATTCAGTGCGTTGCAGCTCCGTGGCGTAGTGGACAAATTCCTTGGCTTTCAGGGATGCCGCGCGAATAGTTTCCAGGTCGCCGTGCTGTTCAATGCCAAAGCCGGCAACAGGCTTGCCGGTTTTGGCAATGCCGTCAACAATGCGCTGCGTCCACACGGGCTCGATGCCGATAACAACAACAGCCGCCACGTTGGGATTGCAGCCTATGCCGATAAGGGTGCGAAAATGCAGGTCAAGGTCTTCACCAAACTGCAACCGTCCATAGGCATGGGGAAGGGCCATGGTGCCCTTGATATTGTTGGCTACGGATTCACAGGCGGCATTGGAAAGATCGTCAAGCGGAAGAATGATAACGTGGTTGCGCACGCCCACACGACCGTTGTCGCGGCGGTATCCCATAAATGTCTGTTGCATTACTCTACCACCTTTTCGTCTTGACGTTGTGCACATGCAGGTGTTCACCCTTTTTAATGGGGGCCACAACCTTGCCGATGTCGGTGCTATACTTGATAACAGTGTCACCAACGGCGAAATCCTTGAGGGCAATCTTGTGCCCGATGGGGATATCGTTCAGCACAGTGAATTGCACTGTTGTATTTTCTTGCATAATCCAGCCTGTGCAGTCTGTTCCGGCCTTCAGGCCTTCAACAACTACCACGCCGACACCGTCGCCTTCTTCGTGGACAACGAAATCAATGGACATGTCTGCTCCTCGCGGTTGAGACAAGTTAATAAACGGAAACTCCGGCCGGAAACCGGCAATATGACAAGCTGGGCGAGACGACATTTCCCGAACAGCCACCAGCAGAGTTTCGTCCTCGTTGCTGCATACAAAGCAAGGAGTGTTCCAAACGGCGGCAGCTCAACTCATGCACGATATAATTGAATAATTTTTATTCCCGTAGAAAGGGCTCCATACGGGTTGACCGTATTTGAACAAAATGTTCAAATACGGTCATTATTTGTCTGAGCAATACCCGATCCGGGTGGCGCAGGCGCGGCAGGACAAAACCTGCAAACAGGCAAGGACACACCAATGCCCATATATCAAAAAGACATAGAGTCCATCGGGGCGGAGTTGAGCAAAAAGCTGACCACCGCCCTGACCGCCAGAGCGACCAGGAGCCTGTTTTTCAGTACCCTTTCCCGACTTTTGCAGCAGTATTTCTACTTTGATCGTCTGTGTATCAACTTGTACGATCAACAAGGTGGAATGCTTACCTATTTTACCGCTGCGGAAGGCACCATTATCAGTACGCTTTCGCCCGTGCGTCCGGCGGAAACGTCCAGCACCGTGGCCGGTCATGTGATCACCACCCGAAAACCCGTAATCATCACGGACTTTGCCCAGTATTTCACGGAATCCACCGTACACCCCATTGCCGAAGCGGGGCTTACCGCCACAATGGCTTTCCCGCTGATTCTGGGTAATGACATTATTGCCACGCTGCATTGCTCTTTTGCCAAACAACCGGACGATATGTATGCCATCTCTTCCCTGCTTACCCAGCTTTGCCCGGTTATTGCCATTTGCCTGGGGGCCGTTCTTTCACTGGAAAAGACGCATGAAGATTTGCAGCGGCATTACGCCATACCGGTCATGGCCCCCGCGGCAGACGAGCGGGTTATCTGCCACAGCAAGGTGATGCGCAAGGTCATGCGCCAGCTTGACGCTGTGGCCAAACTTCCTGTGCCCATATTGCTGCTTGGTGAAACCGGAACCGGCAAAAGCCTTATCGCGCAAGATATACACAGAAGAAGCCTGCGCAAGGAGGCGCAGTTTGTGCGGGTTAACTGCCCTTCACTCGCCCAGACCCTTTTTGAAAGTGAACTGTTCGGACATGCCAAGGGGGCGTTTACCGGGGCATCAACCAAACGCATAGGCCGCTTTGAACTGGCCAACGGGGGGACGCTGTTTCTTGATGAAATAGCCGAACTCTCTGCAGACATGCAAAGCAAGCTCTTGCAGGTGCTGGAAGATTCCAGCTTTGAACGGGTGGGCGAAAGCGTGCCCCTGGCTGTGGATGTGCGGGTTATTGCCGCAACCAACGTGCATATTGGGCGCTCCATTGCTCAGGGTAAACTGCGGGCCGATCTCTTTTACCGACTGTCGCCCTGCACCATTGAAATTCCGCCACTGCGCGAGCGGTTTGAAGATTTACCGCCGCTTATCGCCGCCTTGTCCTCACAGCTTGCATCCACTCTGGGCCTTCCCCAGGTCAAATTCACGCCTGCCATGCTCAAGCCCATGCGCGAGTACGAGTGGCCCGGCAATGTCAGAGAACTGCGCAATATTGTAGGCAGGCTGGTGATCCACCAAAACACCTATCGAACGCTTGATGCCTCGGTTGTGGAAACGATGCTCGCCGATAGTCGGCAGCTCTTGCAGCAAAAACAGCAGCCGTATGCAGAAGGCAGGGCGACTGCCCAATCCGAACCTGCCGAAGACTATGCGCCCCCCGCGGGGCGACAAGCGGAAGTCTTGCCGGGACAATACGAGGCAGGCCGGTTTGAGAACGCCCCCCCGGCACCGAAAGAAAAACTTCCCAGCCTGGGAGAGATGGAACGCCAGCACATTGAAAGCGCCCTGTCCAAAACCGGCGGAAGGGTTTCCGGCCCGCACGGCGCAGCGGCTATTTTGGGCATCCCGCGCTCAACCCTTCTGCACAGAATGCGCAAACTCGGCCTGTTGGTGAAAAACAAACACGGCGCGTAAGCCGAAAACAGCCCCGTTCCATGCCCGTACAGTGCCAACCGGCACACGCCCCCTGCCCGGCAGCACGTTGCGAAGTCGCATTACGCGCCACCGGTTGTGTGCAACACAAGCCTGTTCTTTCCCTCTCTTTTAGCCTCATACATGGCATTGTCCGCCCGACGAATAAACATTTCCAGCGTATCGTCACCGGAGGGAGCGCCAAAACATATACCGCTACTTACTGTAAAACGAAAATCAGACTTGTCGTCAACCGCCAAAAAAGCCAGCTCTTCCATAATCCGTCGGCACACAAGACAGGCAGACTCTGCATCCGCTTGCGGCAGCAGTATAAGAAACTCCTCCCCGCCGTAACGGCAAACCAGGTCGCCCACGCGAACCCTGCCCCGCAATTCATCTGCAAAGGCCCGGATTACCTGATCGCCAAAATCATGCCCGTAGGTGTCATTAATGGACTTGAAGTCGTCAATATCCAGAAAAAGAATGGCCAGAGGCGTGCCATCGCTTTTGTGCCGTTCAAAAATCCGCCTGGCGGTATGCAGAAAGTTTTGCCTGTTCGCAAGCCCGCTCAGGGCGTCCACACAGGCCAGGCGCATGATTTTTGCGTCCGAGCCTTCCTTCATCAGCAGCAAATAGGCTGAAAGGCTGAAAATCATCAGTAAAATCAGCGATAAAAAAGTAAGCGTCTGAATGGGAGTGTTCGTAAGAATGGAAATATGCGAATACATGGCCACAAAAGCGCGGGGCAGCAACATGGCGAGAAAAAGCACATAGAACAGGCCTACTATACGCTTGAACCGGCTCACGCCCTTGCTGAAAAGCAACAGAACGGTCGGCAACAGAAGGGTAAGAAAGGCGCACACCGAAGCCACCGCAACCCGTAAGGAGGGGTTGTCCGGTCGCAAATACTCCATCAGGTTGAAGGCACAAACGCACATAAGGGTTGTCGCTCCGACCCACCGCAACCGTTTTTGGGTGTTCCCATGGATGATCGTCAGCATGGAAGCGGCTTCCCAGTAAAAGCCCATGAAAAGAAGCGTGTTGCCCAGATTGACCGAGAGGATATCCGGTACAAGATCGCGGAAAAAGAACAGGAAATGCGCGACGGACTGGGATAACTTGGCCAGGATGTAATAGCTGGAAAGGGCCTTGTCCTGCGAATAGGGGTTGGTAAGCTTGAAGGAATATATAAGCAGAACAGAAATAACATTACCCCAGAATAAAACGGCAATGAGCGTCCTGACATCTATATCAAGAAGGGGAAAGAAAATTTCTTGAATCAGAAACATACAAACCCCAGAGTGAGCGGGAAAAAGCCGGGAGTAGAAAGATTACTGCAACGTTTTGACTGAGTATATTCTCAATGAGTATAAAAGTGAAGTAGTCTGTTTTTATCCCGACATATAGTTATATAGACGCAAATATGATAAAATTACTATACCTTTGGGTAGTATTGTATTTGCCCGTGTGCGTGTGGGGGGGGGGGCATGCGTCACTGCAAAAGGGGCGCAGTAACGACGCCAAAAGGCATGCGTCAGCGTTTCCTTAAAAACTCCACTGCAAGCCAGCCTGAAATGTCTGTTGTGTATATTTGCGGCTAAATTCCACGCTATAGCTCCCTGAGAAGCCCAGACCCGCAACCGGGCCTGTGAGTATGCGCCCCTGCATTTGCAGTCCGGCTTCGCCGTAATTCCTGTCCTGTTGCAGCGATGTCAGGCGCATGCTCCGGGGGGAACCCGCGTAGCGTGTTGCGGTGGAAAGACGACTGTCTCCGAATTCGTGGCTATACCCGGCATGCAGGACGGGCGTCAGCTCCAGGCGCTCAAGAAAGACAAAGGCGTGGGCAAGGCTGAGGCCAAGGCTGGCGCGCCAGGAATCCGCGTCGGCCCTGTTTATGTGCTGGGCCAGAGCCGAGCCTTTTTCCCTCACACCGGGCTGGCGCAAACGCTGATACTCCACCCCGGCCCTCGGCGTCAGTCGGGAATGGCTGCCAAGGGCTATCTCGCGCTCAACGCTGGAGCCGACGCCCAGGATATTCTGTGTAAAATGGGCATTCTCATCGTCAAAAAACGTGGCCCGACTGGAGTCGTTTTTCATATGCGCGTAGTAGGCGTCGAGCAGAATATGCGCTTTTTCCAGGGCTTGGAAGCGGGTGAACACGCCAGCCTGCAAGATATCCGTATCCACAGAGGTGCCCAGGCGTTTGTAAGACGTGTGCGCGTCGGCATAGGCAACGTACAGCCCTGCTTCCAGCCGGGGCAGAAGACTCAGGCCGACGCCTCCGGACAGGCCCTTGAAATGCGCGTTGTAACCACCGCGCCCGGCATGGCTGCGCTGGCGGCCGTCCGAGCCGATATAGCCCAACCAGGTGCGAAAAAGCCGGGAAGCGGCTAGCCGACCTTCCCCTTCTTCTCCTCTTTCTCCTGCCGGTGCGTCGGTCAGAGACACGCCCCCCGATGACATTTGCCCGGCCTGCAACAAGGACTGCGCGCGGATATTCCGCGTGGACCGCAAGGAGACAAGCCCCTGACTGAGCAGGCCTTCCGCCGTAAGAGCCGGTGCGTTCTCCCTGGCCCAGAGCAAGGCTGGGGCTTGATACTCCAGGTCCAGGTCGGAAAGAGCCGCATTCCAGGCCTCGGGCAAAGCGCCCGCCGCATACGCCCGGCGGGTATTGATGGATGCGCTGGCGGCAATGGGCGAAACGGCCCGGCTGTTATCCAGGCGCATGAAGAGGCTTTGCCCCCTGGTTCGCAGGCTTGTGGTAAACAGGGGGCCGTCGGCCAGGGTGAAGCTGTTTTCGTCCATTGCGCCTCGGGCGTTGGTTATCAACCACTCCTTTTTCGCCGTGGAATCGAGGCCGTAATACACCCCGGCCACGGTACCCGCGCCAGAGCCGCTTGCCGTGAAGCTGACCGGCTTGGCGAAATAAGGCAGCTCAGCAAGGCGTCCGGTAAGGTTCACGCGCAAGGCATGCGCAAAGCCAAAGCTGACGGCAAGGTTTTTGCCCGTCCTGCTGGCAAGCTGAAAATCCGGCGCAAGCTCCGTGTTGCCTGAAACAAACGCAACGCTTGCACCGCCTTCTGCGTCCAGTTCGTTTTTTCCGCCCCAAAGGGTCTGGCTGCCTGGCCCACCGCTCAGGTTGACCGTCAGCGACTTGCCGTTGTCCATGTCTGCCCGTAACGGATCGAAGAGCGCCACCCGGCCCTTTGTTGCCGGAGCGATGTTGAGCACCGCGTCAGCCAGGCTGCTCAAAAGGCTATCGCTGGCGCTGTCCCATTCCCGAGAAAAGGTGATGGAATTGGTGCGCCGCGACGCTTTCCCCTTTGTAATCAAGGTAATGCTGTTATTCTTGAATTCCGTGGCCTTGCCGGCTTTAGCCGTGAGCGTGACCACATGCCCTTGCGGGTTGGCGCTTTGCCTGTCAGTGCCGATATAAATCGCCCCGCCCCCCACATCGTGAATGCCCGCCCCGGTTATGGTCAGACTGTTATCCAAAAACCGGGTGTTGCTGACAAGCATCTGCTCATTGAGTCCGGTCACAGCAATGACACCGCCCAGGGCGTAGGCGTTGACAGTTGACGCCCTCCCCACCTGAACCGTGTTGCCGACAAAGGACGCCCCGGCCAACCCTGCAAAGGTACTGGACCGATCAAGCTTACGGCTGCCGGAAGTGGCGGCAGAATACAGGCCGATGATACCGCCCCCGCCCAGCGAATCGCCCACTCTAATCCTGTTGCCGGTAAAATTGCCGCTCACGGTGCCCAAAGTGGCCGTCCCCCGGTAGGTGCGAAGACCGACCATGCCGCCGCCGCGCATATAGCTGGTGCGGGAATCAACCGTATTATCAATAAAGTCGGCGCTTACATCTCCCGCCCCCACGTTGCCCGCCCATGACCAGGCACCAACCAGTCCCCCGCCGCTAAGGTTTGTGCCGACAATGACCCTGTTGCGGGCAAAGCTGCCGGAAAGCTTGCCCAGAAGCGCATCCTGCCTGTTCACCGGAACGAAAGAGCCAACCAGCCCCGCACCATTGATATAGGTGGCGGTTGAAACCGTATTGTCCCAAAAGACGGCCTGCACGTCGCCCAGGCTGGCTGTACCCTTTTGCGCAAACGCGCCCACCAGCCCTGCGCCCCATATACGTCCGGTTTCAGCGTCTGACGCATTGGTCAGCCGGACTGTGTTGCCCTGAAATACGCCCCTGCTTATGCCCCCAATGCGTGCAGCGCCCTGGGTATTTGCCGCGCCAAGCAGGCCCGCCCCGTCTAGGCGGCTATGCAGAGAAACCCGGATGCCGGTAAAGGCCGTATCGCGAACATGCGCAATATGCGCCCCGGCGCTGCCAGCCCCGTTGGCCGCACTGACAATACCGCCGCCCAATACGGGCACAGAGCCGGCATCACGCCGGATATCCACAAAAGCGAGGTTGAGAAGGCGCAGGCCATTACCTTCTCCCCCGGAAAAACTGAACACCGCCTCATCAGGGCTGCCGCTACGAAAGATGCTCGTGCCGGGGCCGCTCCCCGCGCCAAAAACGCCACCCGCGCCAGACCGGCCCTGCAAAAGCAAATCAGACGCCCGCACCAAAACGGCGCGACCAGCCAAAGAAGGGTTGACGCCCGGCGCAAAGTTGACAACAGCGCCGGACCGGGACACCGACTCGACCACCGTACGCAACTCGCCCGAAGCGCCGCTGTCACCGGAAGCTACCACGCGTTCGGCCTGAACCGGCAAAGGGCCCAGCGCGAGAGCGACAACCAGAACAAGAGCGACCCGGGCAAGAAATAGAACGCCTGTGTGCATACAGATTCCTTGGCAGGGAGCAAAAGACATCCCGTGACTACGCTATCTCATATGAAGCCCGCAAGCGGGCAAAGAAACTTCAGAATACCCGCTTACTGCCAAAAGCAAAAGAAAAAGGACCAACATGCTTCCGGCAGGAAACTGCGGGCAAAGAGCAAAGGAAATCAAGCCCTTGCAATTTCTCGTAAGGGCTTGATTTCCTTTGGTGGGTCGTGCGGGGGTCGAACCTGCGACTCTCTGCTTATGGAGCACAAGAGCATCAATCTCACTTTGCGGTACGCCCGTTTGAACCCGGCCTATACACGGCAGCCGGTAGCTGACCTTGCAGCGGGGTTTGCCCGCCAACATGGGCTGCTGTCCGATGGGGAATTTGTATACGCGGAAAAGGCACCCATAGCGCATACAATGAACAAAGATGTGTTCATGTTGCACGGTTGACAAACTAACCATATTGGTTAAATTAAAGACAAAGGAATACCGTGGAAAAAAGAAAACCTCACTTCCCGCTTGCCCAGGTTAAAGCTCTCCTCAAGGCCGAGAAGGTACGCTTTACGAAGGTAGCGTATGCCGGAGCAGCGGCCCTCGGCATGGGCAGGCTGGACATGCTCAAGGTCATCAGCGAGCTATCCATGGATGTTTTCGATAAAAGTATGACTTCCAATAGAGACTCGACCCGCTGGATGGATGTCTACAAGCTCAAGGTCGAAGCCAGGGATATCTACCTGAAGCTCGCCATTGAGGACGAATTGTTGGTCATTTCGTTCAAGGAGAATACCGATGAGATGTTACACCTGCGATAAAGCCGACCTTGTTCACGAGGTCAAGGATATCGAGCATGTTTACAGAGGCGAGACCTTGGTTATCCCTTCCGTCGAAGGTGACCATTGCCCGGCCTGCGGAGACGTGGTTCTCGGCGATGCCGAAGGGGATCGCGTGAGTAATGCCATGCTTGAATTCAACCAGAAGGTGAATGCGTCCATCGCTTCCGAGATCGCCAGAACGCGGAAGAAGTTGAAGCTGACCCAGGCGGGCGCTAACCGGCTGTTCGGCGGGGGCGTAAATGCCTTTTCCCGATACGAGAGGGGAAAGGTCCTCCCGCCCCAATCCTTGGTGCATCTATTCCGACTCCTCGACCGCCACCCGGAATTGCTTGCTGAGATCAAGGCCCCTAGTCATTATGAAACGCCGCATGGCGATGTGTTGGCGTATGCCTGATCGCATACGCAGTGATAATTAATATTTTCAAATAGTGCGATATGGAAAAACATGCCGTTTGTACCAAATTTGTACCACAAGCCCCTTTTATTCCCAAAACCCAAAGGAAAAGGCCTTGCTGTAAACAGCAAGGCCTCAATTTTCCTGGTGGGTCGTGCGGGGGTCGAACCTGCGACTCTCTGCTTAAAAGGCAGATACTCTACCGACTGAGTTAACGACCCGTAATGGGAATGTCCATTTACCCCAAAATACCTGGGCGGTCAATGCTTGGGGCGCAAGATTTCCATTTTTTTATGTATTTGTGGGTTCCGGTGTGGGTGCGCCCTCTTTTCTGGAAAACAAAAATCTCTGTATCCTGTCGAGATAACAGTAATATACGGGGGTGAAGTAGAGGGTGAGAATTTGTGAGACTATCAGCCCGCCTACCACTGCCAGACCTAGCGGCTGGCGGGCTTCGGCCCCGGCGCCGTGGCCTATGGCAATGGGCAGCGTGCCCATGAGTGCGGCCATGGTGGTCATCATGATTGGACGGAAGCGGATAATTGCGCCCTGGACAATGGAGTCTTCCGCTTCCATTGCCTGTTTGCGCTGCGCTTCCAGTGCAAAGTCGATCATCATAATCGCGTTTTTCTTTACAATGCCGATGAGCATGATGATGCCCACAAAGCCGTAGATATCCAGGTCCTTGCCGAAAATGATCAAAGTGGCCAGCGCACCCACGCCAGCGGACGGCAGGCCGGAGAGGATGGTCAGCGGGTGGATGAAGCTTTCATACAAAATGCCCAGTACAATGTAGATGACTGCAATGGACATGGCCAGCAGCAACCAGAGATTGGAGAAGGAATCGCGAAAGGCCTGGGCGGTTCCCTGGAAGCTGGTGCTGATGGAGTCCGAAAGGGTCTGGGTGGCCAGGTTTTGCACCTGGGTTACGGCGTCGCCCAGCGCAACCCCGTCGCGCAGGTCAAAGGAAATGGTGACAGAGGGCATTTGCCCGAGGTGGTTCACCACCATGGGGCCCACGCCTACAGTGGTGGTAACCAGGGTAGACAGGGGCACCAGTTCCCCTTGCGGGCTGCGTACATGCAAAAGGTCCAGCGTGTGCGGCCGGTCACGAAACTGCGGCTCAAGCTCCAGAATAACCTGATAATCGTTTGTCGGCGCAAGAATGGTAGAAACTTCCCGCGTGCCGTAAGCCAAAGACAGGGCGCGTTCAATCTGGTTGGCGGTTATGCCAAGCGCCGAAGCCTTGTCGCGCTGGATGGCCACATGCACTTCCGGGTTGGAGAGCAATAGGTCGATAGCCACGTTTTGCAGGTCCGGCAGAGCGCGTACCCGGTTGTACAGCTTGTTCGCGTTATCATAGAGCAAGGCCATGTCCGGGCTTTGCATGGTGAACTGGTACAGGCTTTTTGTTGCCGCGCCGCCTATGCGGATGGGCGGTGGAAGCGAAGCATAGGTACGTATTCCCGGCACCTTGACGAATTCCTTGCGCAGCTCGTTCAATACAACGGATGCGTGCGGCCTTGTGCCCCGGTCTGTCAGGCGAAGGGACAAAAAGCCTTCATGCGTATAATTTACGCCCCCGCCTCCGCCGATTACCGACATATAGCGCCGCACATGCGGATTGGCCTCAACTATGCGCACAAGCTGTTGCTGATGCTCCTGCATGTTTTTGATGGAGCTGCCCTGCTGGGCTTCGGTGCGAATGAATATCTGCCCGTTATCTTCCGTTGGCAAAAAGCCTTTGGGGGCAATGACAAAAAGCCAGCCCGTAAGGCCAAGAATGCCAAAGGAAAACAGCAGGCAGGCGAATTTGTGACGCATTACCCCACGCAAGGTAAATTCATAAAACCGCAAAGCCGCCCCGAAGGCCCGTTCCGTTGTACCGGAAAGCCCTTCCTGGCGTTTATTGTGTTCCATGGGCCGCAAAAACCGGCTGCACATCATGGGAGTAAGCGTCAGCGAAACAAAGCCTGAGAACAGAATGGAAACGGCAATGGTAACGGCAAACTCATAAAACAGCCTGCCCACCACGCCGCCCATGAACAGAACCGGAATGAAAACCGCCACCAGCGAGATGGTCATGGAAAGGATGGTAAACCCCACCTCCGCAGAGCCGTCAAAAGCGGCCTGTAAACGGTCTTTGCCCATTTCCATATGCCGGACGATATTTTCCAGCATAACCACCGCATCGTCCACCACAAAGCCGATGGACAGGGTAAGCGCCATGAGCGACAGGTTGTTCAGGGAAAAACCCATCATATACATGACCGCAAACGCGCCGACAATGGAGAGGGGCACGGCCAGGCTCGGGATGATTGTGGCCGAAAGATTGCGCAGGAAGGTAAAAATAACAAGAATGACCAGGCAGATGGTGAGCAGCATGGTGAACTGCACGTCGGCAATGGATTCGCGAATGCTTTCCGAGCGATCATACAACACTTCAAAAGTGATGGCGCCGGGCACCTGTTTGCGCAGGTCCGGCAGCACTTTTTTGATGTTGTCCACCAGTTCGACGGTGTTGGCGCCGGGCTGGCGCTCGATTGCCAGGGTGAACGAGCGTTTGCCCGTAAACCATGAGGCCCGACGGTCGTTTTCCACACTGTCGATAACGTGGGCTATTTCGCCAAGGCGCACCGGAGCGCCGCCCCGCCAGGCCACGATAAGGGGCTTGTATTCTTCGGCCTTCATCAGGCCGCCCGTACTTTGCAACGTGTATTCGCGCACCTGACCGGTAAGCGAGCCTACGGGCTGGTTGGTGTTGCCCTGCTCCAGCGCGGTAGCCACTTCATCAATGCCGATTTTGCGCGAAGCCAGAGCTTCCGGGTCAACCTGCACCCGCACGGCATACTTCTGTGAGCCGTACACAAGCACCTGGGAAACACCGCTAATCATGGAAAGGCGCTGGGCCACCAAGTTTTCCGCGTATTCATTCACATCGCTCAGGCGCATGGTTTCAGAATAAACGGCCAGATAAAAAACGGGCAAATCCGCCGGGTTCACCTTGCGAAAACTGGGAGGAGAGGGCAAATCGCTCGGAAGGCGACGCATGGCGGAGGATATGGCTATCTGCACATCCAGCGCGGCGGCATCAATATCACGCTCAAGCGCGAATTGCAGAGTAATGCGGGAGCGGCCAAGGTTGCTGGCCGAAATCATGGAATCCAGCCCGGCAATGGTGGAAAACTGCTTTTCCAGGGGCGTTGCCACGGAAGAAGCCATGGTTTCCGGGCTGGCGCCGGGGTAGTCCACTGTAACCTGAATGGTTGGAAAATCCACCGTGGGCAGGGCTGCCGTGGGTAAAAGGCGATAGCCCATGAGGCCCGCAAGCAACAGCCCCAGCATAACCAGGGTGGTCGCGACCGGACGCTTGATGAAAATGGCAGACAGGTTCATAACCGGGCAACTTTTTTACTGCATTGTGGCAAGCTGGACCGCCTGCGCGTCATTGTTGACCCATATCCTGCGCAAAAGCGCGTGGAGACAGGCCGAGTTGCCCGTCTGTCACTACCGTATCACCGGCCCGGATACCCCTTGTGATAACCATGAATCCGTCGGGACCGGCTTCCGCCTCCACGTAGACCGGGTCGACGATATAGACGTTTTCCCTGCCGTCCGGCGCTTTTTCCGCACGGTAGACAAAGCGGCCGTTCATACCTTCCTGCAAAGCTTTTTCCGGCACGACAACGGCGTTTTCCAAAGTGGCCAGAACAATGGTCACCCGCACAAACTGCCCCGGCCAGAGGCGGTTGTCCAAGTTGGGAAATAGCGCGTGCAGACGAATGCTGCCCGTGGTGCGGTCCACTTCGTTGTCCACAGCCGTAACCTCGCCCCTGATTGGCGGGCCGGTATCGCCCTGGGGCAATACGGTGACATAGAGGGTGCCCCGCTGGGTAAGGCGCAGAATTTCGGGCAAATAGCGCTCAGCCACGGAAAAGCGCACTTCCGCCGGCCGCAGGGAATTGATAATGACCAGGGTTCGCTCGTCGTTGGCCTTGATCACGTTGCCGTTGCGCACAAGAATATCGCCGAGCTTGCCGGTAATGGGTGCCCTGATGACCGAAAACTCCCGGTTGAGCTTTGCCGTCTGGATGGCGGCCTGGTCCTGCTCGATGTCCGCCCGGATGGTTTTTTCCGCTGTATCCACCTGATCATAGGCTTCACGGCTGATCACGTCCTGCTTGACCAGCGTGGTGTAGCGGGCCAAATCCTTTCTGGCTTTTTCCAGCAGGGCGCGGTTTTTGGCGAGTCTGGCCTGGGCTTCGGCGACCGCCGCATCAAAGGGACGCGGGTCAAGGCGAAACAGCAGCTGCCCCTGCACCACTTCCTGCCCGGCGGAAACGGGAACATCCACAATCTGCCCGCCCACCTGTGATTTTACGTGCACAGTGGCGTGGGCGTCCACGTTGCCCACAGCCTCGAGCACACGCGGAACCGTGCGCTGCTCGGCCTTGGACAGTCTGACCGGCGCAAGCTTTGCCCCCTGGCCGTCCGAGGCGTTGTTGGAGCAGGCGGCGAACAGCAGTACGCCAAAGAGCGCACAAACACAAAAAAGCTTTCGGGCGGAAGGGGAAAATGCGTAATGAACCATATGAATTAGGACGCCTTTACAAAAAACGGAACACCCACGTTGCAAGCGCACCAGAGGCGACTGCCATCTGATAACGCAGTACGCCCATGTCATACCCCGTACCAGCCTGTTTTGGCAAGGGAACACTCGGAAAGCGGGCTTCAGGCAAAAGCTTTGGCAGCACTTCAGCCCAGCGTTACATCACCGGAACGCGTGAGCACGGTCTGTTTTACAGCAATGCCCGCAGAACTTGCGGCATCAAGACAGGCCTTGGCCAGCGCCTTGCAACACGGTACTTCCATGCGCACGACTTCCACGCGTGCCAGTCTGGATTGTCGGAACATTTCCGATAATTTTTCAGTCAGTTCACGGCATCCTTCAAATTTTGGACAACCTATGAGAATTACTGCACCATCTTTGGCAAAGGCGGCGTGGAAATCTTTTTTGGCAAACGCAGCGCAATCTGCCGCGACAAGCAGGCTGGAACCAGCCAGAAAAGGCGCATCGGACGGCATAAGTCGAATTTTCAGCGGCCAGTGCCCTTTGCCCGGCATGGGCTGGAGCAGCGGCGCGCAGGAAGCGGGGGCACCTTGCGCAAAAGGCGTTTTTTGCTTACGGGCCAGGTGTTCATGCACGGCCTGTTCGTCAAAGGGAGCGGCTTTTCGCTGGATAATGGTCAATGCGCCGGTCGGGCAGCCGGACAAACAAGCTCCAAGCCCGTCGCAATACATATCGGCAATAACTTTGGCCTTTCCATCTACCAGGGCAATGGCCCCTTCGGCGCAATCAAGTATGCACTGCCCGCAGCCGGTACATTTTTCTTCGTCTATCTGCACTATGTCGCGTGTTATTTCCTTCATGCGTCGCTCCGGTATGATAATTTTTTCTGTTGGTGACAAAATAGGACTTCTCCGCACTTTGTCCAGTCCGTAACAGCCCGCACGCCCTGCGCACCCCTTGCGCAATTCGGTGGGCCGAAACTACTTGCCCTGTGCCCCTATGCAGGATACAAACAGACGCTTTTGTCCGTCCCATAATGCATCCCCCTACTCAACCGATATGCAACGCCCTTTCGCCCATACATCATCATGAGTCCTCCCAGAAAAACTACCTCCTCAAAAACCGGCGCAAAAAAAGCACCCGCAAAGACAACCACCCGGAAAAGCCCGACCAGAAAAAAAACCACCCGTAAAAAGAAAAGCGGCGGGCAGGGGAAAGGTCTGATTATTGCCTTTGTTGCGGGCCTGCTTATTGCCTGCGCCGGAATATGGTTTCTGCGCGATTACCCCATGCCCTGGGATGGAACCAAAACAGAAAAATCCCGCTTGAGTGCGCAAGCGCCCAAAAAATCGTCACAGGCGAAACCCGCCGCCAAAAACGGCAAAGACGCCACCGCAAAAGCCAAGCAGGGAGACAAGACACCTGCCAAAGAAGCAAAAACGGCTTCCAAAACGCAGGAAAGCGCAAAACAGAACTCCGCAAAAACCGCCAAGCCCGGCAAGGATACCCAGCTACTGCCAAAAGACGCCCAAAGAGGCGCGGCAACAGACCCGATAAAACCGGAAGCCGCAAGCGCCGTCGGGACTCCGGCGGCTTCTGCCCAGGCCGCACAGCCAAAGCCTACCGGCAAGACCAGTCAGGCTCTGGCAGAGCGGGCCAAGGCCGTGCAGGAATATGAGGCCAAAAAAGCCCGGGCGGATAAAGCAAGTCAAAGCCCCACTGCCGAGAACAAAAAACCCGCGGGAGACAGCGGGGCGGTTGCGAGCGCATTGAGCGATTTACAAACACTGGCGTATGAAGAAGATATCGCCACGCTGCCCCTTGCAGACCGCATCCGGCAGGTGGATTACGCCCTCATGCAGGCCGCCTGGATTCGCAAGCTTCCGGCAAGCGCCATGCGCCTTGCCCAGATAGAAGACAAAAGTGCCGGCAAGGAAAAATACAAGCTCCAGAAGGTGGAAGTGCTCCCCGGCAGTGATGCCGGACATTATGTGGACGCAGTAAAAGACTGTCTGGCCCTTTGGGCGGAAGGGGCAACTGTGAGCCCCGGCAGCAGCAACACCTGGACCGTATCGCTTGGCGGCTTGCAAACCCACAGCCTGAAGCTGTATCCCGGCAAAACGGCCTTTCCTTCGCCGGCCACTGCGCAAACCCGGCCCCTGCAACGCGATGTTGCCAGCCCCTCTGCGCAGGGCACGGCCAGCCCGAGGCTTAGGGCTGACGGCGAAGCGCCGAAGCTGGTCATCGTCATAGACGACCTTGGCGCAAGCGCTCAGGCTACAAAGACCTTGCTTGAGCTGGACTATCCCGTGACCTTTGCCTTCTGGCCGCATGGCGCAAACACCAGGGACGGCGCAATCCAGGCCCACGCCAGAGGCATGGAAATCATCGTACACCAACCCATGGAGCCCATTGGCTACCCCAAGGTCAGGCCCGGCCCCAACGTGCTGTTGACCGGCATGGATGAAGGCCGGATACGGAGTATTCTTGACGCTTCGCTCAAGGCTGTGCCCCATGCTATCGGGATGAACAACCACATGGGTTCACGCTTCACTCAGGACCGGGCCGGCGTTCGGGCTGTGATACGTTTTTTACAGGAAAGGGGCCTGTTCATGCTGGACAGCCTGACCCACGCAAGCTCCGTATTTGGTGGGGAAGGCAAGAAAGCGCGTATTGAGAACTACTGCCGCAACGTATTTTTGGACGTAACCCACTCAAAGGGCAAAATACTGGAACAGCTGCGCCGCGCAGAGCGCATTGCCGCCTTTACCGGGCAGGCCATAGCCATCGGACACCCCCTGCCGGAAACCCTGGCCGCCCTGAAAGACTGGCAAAGGCTGCGCAACAAAAACGTCAGAATTGTCCGGCTGCGGGATTTGCGCCAGGATTAGAGCATACTGCTCCACGCAAAACTCCGCCTCAATCACACCAGCCATCAGCGAACACAAGGGCCGTGGGAAGCATATACTTCCCACGGCCCTTGTGTTCGCGTGTGCGGGGTTAACGTTCAGGCCCCGCCCTCCGCCCCTGTGGGCATCATTTGCTCCGAAGGCCCGCAAGCCCATACCGGGGGGGGGAGGCCTACTTCTTGTTCTTCTCGGCCTGGGCCTGCACGGCGGTAATAGCCACGGTGTTGATAATATCCGCAACCGTGCAGCCGCGTGAAAGGTCGTTCACCGGCTTGTTCAGGCCTTGCAGCACCGGACCGATAGCCACGGCGTCGGCAGCGCGTTGCACTGCCTTGTAGGTGTTGTTACCGGTGTTGAGGTCCGGGAAGATGAATACAGTGGCCTGACCGGCAACCTTGCTTTCCGGAAGCTTGGTGCGGGCAACGTCAGGATCAATGGCCGCGTCGTACTGAATGGGACCTTCCAGCAGCAGTTCAGGAGCCTTTTCCTTGGCAATGCGGACCGCTTCCACAACCTTGTCCACGTCCGCGCCCTTGCCGGAACTGCCGGTGGAGTAAGACAGCATGGCCACTTTGGGCTCTATGCCGAAAATGCTCGCGGTGTGGGCAGAGCTGATGGCAATATCCGCAAGCTGCTCGGCGGTCGGGTTGGGGTTGACCGCGCAGTCGCCGAAAGCCAGAACCCGATCCTTGAGGCACATGAGGAAAATGGACGAAACGATGGACGCATCCGGCTTTGTCTTGATGAACTCGAAGGCGGGCCTGATGGTGTGGGCGGTCGTGTTGATGGAGCCGGAAACCATGCCGTCCGCATCGCCCATATGTACCATCATGGTACCGAAGTAGGTGGGGTCGTTCAAAATGTCCCTAGCCTGCTCCATGCTGATGCCCTTTTTCTTGCGCAGCTCGTAGTAGGTTTTCACATACTCGTCAAATCTGGGCGAAAGGTCAGGCTGTATAATGGGTACGTCGAGTTCCAGACCAAGGTCGGAAATCTTGGCGGTAATGGCGCTGGCCTTGCCGAGAATGGTCAAATCGGCCACATTGCGGCGCAACAACACATCTGCCGCCCGCAAAATGCGTTCTTCCGCGCCCTCGGGCAGCACGATGTGCATCTTGTCTGCCGCAGCCCGCTCAATCAGGTTGTATTCAAACATTTTAGGCGTAATCTTGGTGCTTTGCAAATTGACAATACGCGCTTCAATTTCGTGCGAGTCAATGCAGGCCTCAAAATGGCCGAGAGCAGTGCTTATCTTGCGCACATCGCCCGGCTCAATCTTACCATACAGATCCGCCAGGGTCTGAATGGTCTTGAACGTATGGTCCTGTACGGCAAGAATGGGAACAGGCACGCCCGTCCACCCTTCGATAAGCCTGTGGATGGTTACCGGAATATCTATGCCGCCGGTCAGCACCATCCCCGAGATATCCGGGTAGGAACTGGAGAAACGCGAAGCCAGGCTGGCAAGAATAATGTCGGCCCGATCGCCGGGGGTAATAATGAGGCTGCCCTGGCCGAGGTGCTCAAGGAAGTTGCCCACCTGCATGGCGGCGATAAGGTAATCATCCACCAGCGAGTCAAGGCGACCGTGCCCGTAAAGGACCTGGGCGTTCAGCCATTTGCGCACGTCGCCGACGCTGGGTTTGCCAAGGGTCGGTTCTTCGGGCAGCACATAGGTGACCAGCGGGTTGGAGCTGTTTTCCCTGGAAACCAGGGCAGAGGCAATCTGGCTTTCCTCTCTTTCGCTCACGGTAGCGCGGTTGACAACACAGGCCACCACGTTAAGGCCTTTTTCGTCAAGCTGGTCAAGGGTAAGCTGGGCAGAGTCGATAATTTCCTGGGCACTTTTGCCGGAAGCGTTGGCTACCATAAGCACGGGGGAACCGAGGTTGGCCGCGATATCGGCGTTCAGGTCAAACTCAAAGGCCGGGTCCTTGCCCATAAAGTCCGTGCCTTCGCACAGAATAAAGTCGTAACTGGCTTCCAGCTTTTTGTATTTTTTCAAAATGTTGTCCAGCATGGTTTCATGCTGCCCGGTGTTCATCAGATTCCTGGCGTCTTGCAGGGTGTAGGCGTAGGTGTCTTCATAGTCCAGATCAAGCCCGAAGTGGGATACCACAAGATTTATGTCGTGATCCCGCCCTTTTTCCTTGGGCTGGTTGATGATGGGACGGAAAAAAGCGACTTTGCGAACCCGGCGGAGCAAAAGCTGCATCATGCCGAGCACAATGGCGGATTTGCCGCTTTTGGATTCAGTTGCTGTGATATAAAGATTGTTGGCCATATGTTGCTCCATTTCGGCTTCATACCGGTATCTGGTGTGAAAAAGACGCAGCCACGGGCGCAAATGCCCTGACGGCAATGCGTTGCAAGTAATTTCATACGCCGGTTACATTATGAAATTACTCCTATTCATTTCATAAAATGAAAAAAGTCACAAGGGCGATCCCCTTTTCCTTTTGTCGGCACAAAATGCGTGTGGTGCCGAGCATTGACGCGGACGTGGCAAAACCGTATGACCTTGCATGTCCATGCAGTAGAAGCGGTAATGCTATAAACACGCAAAAAGTTACGCATTTCAGGAAAAATATCATGCCCCCTACTCCCAGGCTGGCCGCCATACACGACCTGGCCGGTTTCGGCCACACCTCGCTCATGGCGGTTATCCCCATTTTCTCCACCCTCGGCATTCAGGTCTGCCCCTTGCCCACGGCGGTTCTTTCCACCGGAACAGACGGGTTTCCCGGCTTTCGCTTTGTGGATATGAGCGAGCACATCCCTGCTTTTCTCGAACACTGGAAAGAGCTTGGGCTGCGCTTTGACGCGGTGTACAGCGGCTTTCTGGGTTCTGAAAAACAGGCGGAAATGGTTGCCCGCTGCATTGAGGAATGTCTGAAACCAGGCGGACTGGCGGTTGTTGACCCTGTGCTTGGCGACAACGGCAGCCTTGAGCCTACCATGGACATGCATATGGTAGATCGTATGCGCTGGCTTGTCGGCAAGGCCACCTGCATCACCCCTAACCTGACCGAAGCCGCGCTCCTGCTTGCAGAGCCCTACCCCATGGAGGCAGAGCAGGACGGCATGGACGAGCACATGCTGCGCGACTGGCTGACCCGCCTGTCAGAGCTTGGGCCGGACATCACGGTTATCACCAGCGTGCCCGAGGGTAATGGCCGCCATAGCGCCGTCGTTGCCTACCACCGTGCCCAGAACCGCTTCTGGCGGGTGGATTGCGACTATATTCCCGCCGCCTACCCCGGAACGGGCGACACCTTTACCAGCGTGCTTACCGGCAGCCTCATGCAGGGCGACAGCCTGCCGATTGCCATGGACAGGGCCGTGCGCTTTGTCACCCTGGGGATACGCGCCGCCTTCGGCCACAACGCGCCCCAGCGGGAGGGCATTTTTCTCGAGCGGGTTTTGCCCTCGCTCAACACCCCGGTCACGGCTTCGGGCTATGCCCTGTGGGAAGAATAGCAGGACTGTTGCGAAAAAAAACCTGCCGGTGCATGCACAGCCCCGATGACATGAATGACTTCAAGGAAATACTCATATGAACGGCGAAAACAATCCGGCCCAGCTTCCCATCGGCCTTTTTGATTCGGGCGTCGGCGGACTCACGGTTCTGGCCGCCCTCTTGAAACGGCTGCCGGACGAAAGCTATTACTTCCTTGGCGACACTGCCCGCCTGCCCTACGGAACCAAAAGCAGCGGAACCATTGTCCGGTATTCGCTGCAAACAACCCAGCGGCTGGTTGAAAAGGGCATCAAACTGCTGGTCGTGGCCTGCAACACAGCCACAGCCGCCGCCTTGCCCGTTTTGCAAAAAACCTATGCCCCCCTGCCAGTTATCGGGGTTATCCAGCCCGGTGCCAGGGCTGCCTGCAAGGCCGTACAGGGCAAAACAGGCGGCGGAATAGTTGTCATGGCAACGGAATCCACCATTAACAGTTGCGCATACACAAATGCCATTCATGCCATCAACCCCGATGTGCCGGTGCGGGGCGTGGGTGCCACGCTTTTTGTGTCGTTGGCGGAAGAAGGCTGGATGAGCGGCCCTATTGCCGAAGGCATTGCCGCCCGCTATCTGGAGCCTGTGCTGCAAGAAAATAAGCCCGATTGCATAGTGCTTGGCTGCACCCATTTTCCCCCTCTGGCTCCCGCCATAGCCGCTGTAGCCGGACCAGACGTTGTGCTGGTGGACTCCGCCGCAACAACTGCCGAGGCCGTTGAGCAGGAGCTTGAAAGGCTCGCACTTGTGCGCCCCACAGTTTCCGACGCAAAGCAGGACGCAGCAAAGGCCAATCCCTTGCAGCGGGTGCGCTTTTACACCACAGACGCGCCGGAACGCTTTGCCAGGGTGGGGAGCCTTTTTCTGAATACCCCCATATCGTCCGATTCTTTGGAGTTGGTCAGCCTCTAGCAACAAGGGCAGACTATGGCTGGACAACAAACCGCCCTGCGTGATGGCTATACCACAGGAACATGCGCCGCAGCTGCCGCCAAAGCAGCCGCAGCCTGCCTCCTGCATGGCTTGCAGCCGTCATCAGTA
The DNA here is from genome assembly GCA_030266525.1 of Desulfovibrio sp. OttesenSCG-928-G15. Next base: position 43,370 of record JAJDIC010000008.1, read on the forward strand.
AATGTTTCCCTGCCGCCTTTTCAGCCTTCCTCCATAACCGTGCATATTCCGGTAGAGCGCACGGAACGGCTTGGGCCGGAAATCGCCGCCGCATGCGTAGTCAAAGACGGCGGCGACGACCCTGATGTCACTCATAAGGCCAGAATTATTGTCTTTGCTTCACCGCGCCCCTTTGGCCCGACATTGAACAACCCGTCCCGGTACCGTGAAAATGATGATACCGGCCCGTTACACCAGCTCTTTGCAGACTGCCTGTCCCATCTTTCCGCTCCGGTATACCCGGCCGACAATGCGCCAATGGACGGCGGCCCTGCTATTGTGCTTTATGCAGGCACAGGCGTGGGCCGGGTAACTTTACCGGGGCTGCCCGTACCGGTGGGGGAACCGGCCATCAACCCCGTTCCGCGCAGGCAAATTGCCGTGGCTGCCCGCCAAGCGGCCCGCCACGGTACCCATGAAACTGCGCATGATACTGCACATAAAACCGTGCGCGGCGCAGAAAATGGCGTGCCCCGGGAAGCCGGGAACACAGGCGAACTGCACCTGCTCGTTTGCGTGCCTGACGGCAAAGCCCTGAGCGAGCGCACCCTGAATGCCCGGCTTGGCATCATGGGCGGTATATCCATTCTGGGCACGGGCGGCATAGTCAAGCCTTACAGCCATGACGCCTGGACCTGTGCCGTCAGCCAGGCAATATCTGTTGCCGCTGCGCTCGCTCTGCCGGAAATCCTGTTCACCACCGGCAGACGCAGCG
>JAJDIC010000080.1 GCA_030266525.1 Desulfovibrio sp. OttesenSCG-928-G15
GTTGTTGAGAGATGAGCCGGTGAGGGAGGGGGCTTGCCTCTTTTGCCGGGGCAAGGGGGAGATATTCCTTTGACATGCGTGTCCCTTGTTCTGGAACTTGCCTTGACACGTTCTGCTTTGCGGGGATAGTCATCGTTTTGAGCATTTCATACCGAAATGCTCTTTCTTTTTCAGGAGTATATAATGGTATTGCGTTCAGTTGCCGTTATCGGGGGTGGGCTTGCCGGGGTGGAGTGCGCGCTTGCCCTTGCCTTCGCGGGTGTTGATGTGACTTTGTTTGAAATGCGTCCGTCTGTTGCTACCCCTGTTCATGTGGGCGGTAATCTGGCCGAGCTTGTCTGTTCCAATTCCTTTCGTTCCAACGCTGTTGACAGCGCCGTGGGGCGGCTTAAAACGGAGATGCGGCTGCTCGGCAGTGTGGTCATGGCTACGGCAGACGCCATGCGTGTGCCCGCGGGCAAGGCTTTGGCGGTTGACCGGGAACTCTTTTCCGCAGCCATTACCCGGCAGGTGGAAGAACATCCTCGTATCCGGCTTGTCCGGCGCGAGGTGTTGTCTCTTGCCGAACCGGAACTTGCGGGCTTTGACGCCGTTGTCGTGGCGGCCGGGCCGTTGGCTTCGGACGCGCTTGCCGCTTCTCTGGCGGCTGTTACCGGAACGGAATATCTGTATTTTTATGATGCCATTGCTCCGGTGGTTGACGGGGCCAGCGTGAACATGGATGTGGCCTTTTGGGGAGCCCGCTATCAGCCGGAAGATACGGATTATCTGAATTGTCCCATGAACAAGGAAGAGTACGAAGCGTTTTACAACGCCCTTTTGACCGGAGAGCGCTTTGCTTCGCGCGATTTTGAAAAGGAAACCCATTTCGAGGGCTGCATGCCCATTGAGGCCCTCGCGGAACGCGGCTTCAAAACACTGGTTTTCGGCTCGCTCAAGCCGGTGGGCTTTACCGACCCGCGCAGCGGAACACGCCCCTTTGCCCTGTTGCAGCTTCGGGCGGAAAACGCCAACAAAACCATGTTTAACCTTGTCGGTTGTCAGACCAAGCTTACCTATCCCGAGCAAAAGCGTATTTTCCGCATGGTGCCGGGTTTGGAAAATGCGGAGTTTGTCCGGCTTGGCAGCATGCACCGCAATACTTTTGTGAACGCCCCAAAAGTGCTGGCCGATGATTGCTCCCTGCTTGGCTTCGCGCCAAATGCCTCACCAAATGCCTCACCAGACGCCTCACCAGACGCTGCATCTGATATACAGCCTGACTCTGCGCAGACCAGCCCGCACGGCACAAGGCGCATATACCTCGCCGGACAGATAGCCGGGGTGGAGGGCTATGTGGAATCTGCCGCCATGGGCTTGTGGATAGGGCGGTATCTTGCCGCAAAAGCCCAGGGCAAAACCCTGTTGCCGCCGCCCCGGGAAAGTGCCCTGGGCGCACTTTTGGGGCATTTGCGCACGCCGGTCAAACGCTTTCAACCCAGCAACGTGCAGTTCGGCCTGATGCCGGAACTCGGCGTCAGGGCGGGCAAGGCCAACCGGAAGGCATTGTACGTTTCCCGCGCCCAATCCGCATTTGCCGCTTGGGCGAAGGAGCAGGGCATCACCCAGGCAGAACTCGCTGTCGAACAGCCTGGTGCCGATTACCTTTGAGGTTTAGGATTTGCGGACAAATCCTTGCAGAGCATGTATACATTTTCAATGGTACAATGCTCTGCATCTAGCGAAATTGCGGAAAAAAGCGACAGCTGCACCGTATGACGTTTCTGCTGGTTGACATGCAAACAGCGTGATTGCCGAAGGGGCAATATGCAATGCAAATAGCGTATTTCGGGTATTATCTTGAAGAGGGGCTGCGCCAACTGGGCCACGAGGTCTGCCCGCTTCCCCTGACAAAAGGGGCCAATCTGGAAACTCTGATTTCAAACCATTGTCCCGGAGCCGATTTTGTTTTGCTTGAGCTTTTCGGCGGTAACTTTCCCTTTGTGGATATGGTCTGTTGCAAGTACAGACTCGTGCTGTACTGTATTGACTCCCCCCTGAACGAGTTCTGGCTGGAGCATATAACAAAGCTGGCTGACGATGTTTTTTTGGATCAGCGTTCCAGCCTTGAGGTTCTGGCCGGGGCGGGAATACGGTCCGCCTGGCTTCCTTTATGTGTGTACGAAAGAGATTTCAGAGGCAGAAAAGCGCCGCAACACGACATAAGTTTTGTGGGAACCATAAACGCACAGCGCGTGAAACGCGCAAATATACTGCGTTGCATTGAAGAACGCTTTTCATTGAATGTGCAAAATAATGTCAGCCATGCACGCATGCAGGATATTTTTTCGGAATCAAAAATATCCATTAATGAAAACTTGTTCTACGGGCTGACGTTGCGTGTGCTCCAGGGCATGGCTGCGGGAACGGTTCTGTTTACAGAAGCAAACTATACAGATGTGCACGGCATATTTGAGGATGGAAAAGAACTGGTCTGCTATGAGCCGGATACCCTCTTACCCCGCCTGACCGATGTTCTTGAAAACTACCCCGACTATATTCAGGTCGCTTCTGCAGGACAGGAACTCTGCCGGCTGCGCCACACCAGTAAAGTAAGAGCGGTGGAATTGCTTGAGCACATCCGGCAGGAAAATGCCAGTAATCAACGCCGCAGCAACGCAGAACGACGCTATCACTTTGCCTGTGCCGAATATTTGTTCAGTGTGCGTTTTGGCGGATATATCGGTGGGGCGCGCAAAGTTTTTCAGGAAATACTGGATAGTGGCGAACCGGATGCGTTTGTGGGTAAAGCAGCCTTGATGCTTGGAGACATATACGCCCGGTTGGAGTATCCACAAGAAGCCTGTCAGTTGTACGATATATCGGTGGAAAAAGATGGCAGCATGGAAGGAGCGATAAAAAGCGCCATTGTCTGCTGCGGTGAAAAAAATTATCTCGCGGCTATGCGAAACCTGAAACGCGCCATACGCATGGCTGCCCCCCCTGCAACAAAAAAACCGGCTGGCGCATCCGGCGAAAGCAGCACCGAACCGTCCGTGGCGACGTTGGACAGGCCGCCCATGGTTCTGCCCATTGAACTGGCTGACGCAATGGTACTCTTGTTGGATGACCCGCAAAACCAGTCAAAGGAATCCTTGTTGCTTTTTTTGGCAGCGCGCCTGTTTTTTGAGATGGGAAAGATAAATACGCTTGGCTTCCTTGGTTCTCAAAAGGACGCGGTTCCGGGCGCTGCCCTGCCTTTGGCTTTCAAGGCATGGGAGAGCGAAAATTCAGCGGAAATTCTCGATTTTATGCTAGCCTGCGCCAGAAAGGCGGGAGTTGAAATTGAACTTCTGCCTACTCTGGTTTCCGCCATTTACGGCCTGACCGCGGAAAGGCGGCATATCGTTTGCGCTGCGGAACTGGCTTATAAGAACTATGACAAGCATTTGTCTGAAACACTGGTCGCGAACATGCGTAAATTCGGAAAGTCTTCTTTATTATGAAGGGGGTTCGGGTAAAAAGTCGTTCAGCCCTCAAGGGCGTTGCGGCTGATAATGGGCAGAAGACATGGAAAATTACGGGGCAGGCGGGAGTAATTGGGAATAGTCTCGCTCAATAAAAAAGCCAACGGGAAATATCCTGGGATATTCCCCGTTGGGAGCGTAGTGGGGCGTTGCGGGCTCTCTTGTGACCTTTGGGTTCCGTCTCTGCTTCGGAAAAGATCAAAGCCGAACCCGCAACAATTTCTAGCGTATCTTGCATACCGTATACTGTTACTATGTACTTTTTCCCCTATTCGCCCAGGTTTGAGAAATTTGGGTGGCATACACTTTTGCCTGTCGCCTTTTTCCTCCGGCTTTGTCAGCGCGCTTTCCTGTCAGCGCCTGCCCTTGCCGGAGCCCTTGCCCCTGTTCCCGCCTGACTTGCCGCTTCCTCTGCTGCCGGCGCCGAACGATCTTCCCTCACTACCTCGTGAAGGCCGTGTTACGGAATCCCGACCGCCGCTTCCAGCCCTGTCCGGGCGGCCCATTTCGTGGCGTCTGCCGGAATTACTATCCGGGCGGCCCATTCCGGGGCGCTTGTTGCTGCCCCTGTCCGGGCGGTTCATATCCGGGCGTCTGTTCTTGTCCGGACGGTTGACATCATGCTTGCGCTTGCTGTCGTGCCTGTTGTCGCTCCGGTACTTCTTGTCGTCATGCGGCCGCTTCCTGTCGCCGTGATGAGGCTTTCTGTAACCGTCCGGGTAGCCGTGGCGCCGATAGTCGCCACGGTAGCCGGTCTGGTAAAAGCCCAGGCCACCGGTATATCCGTAGCCGCCGTCATAGCCGTAATCGTCGTCATAACCGTAATAGTCGCTATACCCCCAACCGCTGTGCACACAGCCGGAGCAAAGAAGTGCGCCGGTCAGCATCACCGCCAGAAGCAAAGTGGAACGTTGTATTGTCTTCATGGAGCACCCCCTTGAATGGTTTTCCATCTTTCTTGATTACAATATGCGTAGCGATTGTGAGGGAAAAATGAAGCAGGCGTGGTAAAATTATGGAATATGCGGATGGACCGGCGGGGCGCACGGAAACAGAAAAAAAATGCGCCGCCTTGAAAAAATGAGAAAAGGGGGGTAAGTACTATAGTCTGGATACCGGAGACGGAAGGTTTACGCGCAGGGCGCGAGGGCAAATCTTTGCCGGGCCTGTAGCGATTGCGATGGTACACTATTGTACGGCGTATGTTGGCAAGCGCATTTGTTTTTTTCATTGCCCGTAACAAACCGAGATCCACCATGACTGACATGAGAAAATACGCGTTTGACCCGGATATTCTGAATTGCGCCATCCGCGCTGCCAGACCGTCCCTTGGCGAGGCGACCACGGTAGAGGCTTACCGGCTGATGCAGTTTACCCTGCGCGACGTTTTGGAGCAGGAGTTTGGCACAAAAGAGACCGATCGCCTGTTTTCACTTGCCGGGGAGCTTGCGGGAAGAAGCTTTTTCAGGCGCTATTGCGGCGGCGTTACAGACGCAAGCTCACTGGCGGGGGTGGTGCAAAAGGAATTCAAACGCCAGGGAATGGGGTTGGTGCGCTTTGAACTGGTAGATCTGGATAGGGGGCTTATCCGCCTGACCGTGGATGAAGATCTGGACTGTTCCGGCCTGCCGGATACGCAGGACACGGTTTGCGTCTATGATGAGGGCTTTATCAAGGGGCTGCTTGACTCCTTTTCCGGCGAGAAATACAGAGTCAAGGAAGTTGACTGCTGGTGCACGGGGGCAAGAAGCTGCCGCTTTGTTGCCGAGCGGGACGTATAGACAGGGAGGCTGCCCTGTCGGAACACCTGCGCTATCTTTCATTGTTTTTTATTGTTATTGTGCCGTTACTTGTCGTGCCATGATGATTTTGCAGTTACGTGAACCCGATTGTTGTAACTGTCGGGTTTCGCACAGCGCGAGTAGCGTGCGCGTTGAGCCTCATGGAAGATGTACAGGGTCCGGGTTGGCGGTTGTATTTCAGGCAAGGGAGCCGGCTGATGGATTCTCAGGAACACGATACCACTTCTACAGTCTTGGCGCATATCCGAAAGCTGCTTGTTGAGCGTGATGTTGCGCAAATGCCCGAGGTGGGCGAGCAATATCCCGATCTCGTGTTCGTGCATGCGTATATTGCCGAATTACGCAGAGCAGTGGAAGGGATTTCGCGCGGCGAGCTTTCCATGGAAATTACGCAGCGCGGGTTTCTTTGCGGCACCCTCAAAGGCTTGCAGGCCAGGCTTTTACATCTTGTCTGGCAGTTGCAGCAGGTGGCAAACGGCGATTTGTCCTGCCAGATTGATTTTATGGGTGAATTTTCTTCCTCCTTCAACGTTATGGTGGCCCAGCTGGACTCCGCGCTTACGGCGCTTCGACGTAAGGAAGATGAATTGACCAAGCTTACAGACACCTTGCGCCACGAAGTCAGACTCAAAGGAGAAGCCCTTACCGCCCTTAGCGTAAGCGAGGCCAATTTCCGGTATCAGGCTTCCCATGACGCCCTGACCGGGGTGTTTAACCGGCGTTCGTTTTTCGAGCTGGCCGGAGACGAACTTGGGCAGGCGGCAAATGCGGGCGTTCCCTGTTGTGTCGCTCTTTTGGATCTGGATGATTTTAAGCAGTTTAACGATACCTTCGGCCATCTTGATGGCGATGAAGCCCTTCGCCACGTTACCGCAGTGATATCGCAGGGATTGCGCAAGCAGGATATTATCGGAAGGTATGGCGGTGAGGAATTTGTTTGCCTGTTTCCCGAACTGGATGTCAAAAGGGCGCGTATTGTGCTTGAACGCCTTCGCGCACGGGTAGAGCGAAACCTGGTACACACCGGCAGGGGGCCTGTTCCCATCACAACCAGTATCGGTTTTGTTTGTGTGGTGCCGGAAGCGTTGGCCCAGTCGCCGGAGCTTGATCAGAAAGAAGGAAAAAACGTAAGCAACAGCGAGTTTTTGGAAAAGGTTCTGCGTCAGGTTGATCAATACCTGTACAAGGCCAAGAATAATGGCAAGAACCGGGTGGAAGGGGGGTGCTATGACGTTCCGTCTGTCTATTCCTGCGATTTGCAGGCGATAAACGCATCCTGATCGGAATTTCGGATACGTGATGGATTTTTTGCCGATATTTGCCAAACTCATGCAGCTTGAACGCTGGGATGAAGCCAGTGATATGGCGCGTAAAGCCTTGAAGGCTTCTCCCGCGCCTGGCCCCTGGCCCATGCTGTGTTCCCGGGCGCACGCTGCCGCAGGACGGCACAAGGAGGCCCTTGCCTTTGGGCAAATGGCGCAGGAAGTGGAAAACGCTTCTTCCGTAAACGGCCCGGAAACCATGGCTGCCATGTGGTTTTCCGCCGGGTTGGCGGCTCTTTTGAACAAGGACCATGCTGCCGCCCTGCAAGCCCTGAGCAACGCTCATGCGATAGACCCGACCATCCCTGACCTTGCTCGTCACCTGGCGCTTGCCGCGCAGTTGTCCCGCCAATACGACAAAGCCGTTGCCATGTATGGGCAGCTACTTGATGCGCAACCCGAAGACAGCCAGGCCCGGTACAATATGTACCTGTGCCTTGTGGAATCCGGTGCAGAGGATGCGGCGCGAGAAATTGTGCGTTTGTGGCCGAAAAACGGGCGCGCGTCTTCTGAATATCTACTGGCCTCGGCCCGTCTGAGGGAGCATGACGGTGCATATGCCGACTGTCTGGCTTTGCTGGAAGCGGGTATTCCCGCTGATATCCCGGCAGAACAGGGGGCCAGACTGGACTGCCTTCGCGGGCGCTGCCTTCGGGCCATGGGAGATATCTCCCCGGCCATTACGGCCTTTCAGGATGCTTTGAAAAAAGACGCTTCGTCTTCCGCTGCCGTGAATGAATTGTGGATGACCCTGCAGGCTGAGGGAGAATACAGAGAGGCGGAAGAAACTCTGGACCGCTTCGCAAAGACGCACCCGCCGGACCCGATTCTGGAGGTGAAACGCGCCTTGCATGTTCCGCCCATCCTGCGCTCGGCAGAGCAGGCCGATGCCATTCGCGGGCGCATACGCGATTTTCTTGCCGTTCCAAAGCCGTATCAGATACTGGGGCGTTTGCTGGAAGTTGTTGACAGCCCGCCTTTTTACCTTGCCTTTCACGACAGGGACGATAAGACGCTGCTGCAATCATTGACCGCTTTTTTGCAAAAACACACTACGCGCCAAGGCCTTGATGGCGTTAACGGCGCAAACGGGGCTGGTGCCGCTGACAAAGGCGGCAACGTTGACGGGCCTGATAGCGCAGGGTACAGGCAAAGCCAGGTGCCGCTTCGGCCTGAGCATGCCATGCGTGTGGGCTTCATTTCCCGGCATTTCACCAACCACACCATCATGTCGTACTTTTACCGGCTGCTGTATAGCCTCTGCCCCCGCTTCGGGCAGAGCTATATTCTGGAATTTCCACAGGAAGACAACCAGTTCAGGCGAGATCTTGCCGGAAGGGCCACGCTGGTAAGCCTGCCCGTCAATCTGGACGCGGCAAAAAGCGTGGTGCGCGAACTGGACCTTGACCTTCTTGTCTACACGGACCTTGGTATGGACCCGCTCACCTGGTGTCTGGCTTTTTCCCGCCTGGCCAAGGTGCAATGCGCTTTGTACGGACACCCTGTTACCACGGGCCTTGCCCATATCGACTATTTTCTGTCACCGGCGGTTATGGAACCGATCGGTGCAAAGGCGCATTACAGCGAACAGCTCCAGACTTTCCCGGGCCTCCTCTGCGGGTTCATTCCCCCGCCGCTTCCTCAGGCCGTTCCCACGAAAAAATCAAGGGATAGAGTGTATCTATGCGCTCAGAGCCTGTTCAAGATCCATCCGGATATGGACGGTGTTTTCCACCACATCCTGTCCCAGGACCCGGACGCGGTCATTCACTGTTTTGCCTCCCGCAGGCAATACGAAACAGATGCGTTTCGTGAGCGCTTGCAACGTTCCCTGCCTGCCATGCAGCACAGGGTCCGCATGCTGCCGCAATGTTCGGAAGAAGACTTTTTTGAGCATCTGCTCGGCGCGGATGCTGTGCTGGACAGCCCGCACTTCAGTGGCGGAAGCACCTCGTTTAAGGCGCTGGGAATAGGCGTTCCTGTGGTGACCTTTGAGGGGCGCTTCATGCGCGGCAGGCAGACAGCCGGGATGTACCGGCACCTGGATGTGCAAGGACTTACCGCAGATTCCCTGGAGAGCTTCGGCGAGCTTGCCCTGCACATGGCCCATTCTTCGGATTTTCGGCGTGATAAGGGGCGCGAGCTGATAACACAACGCGACCGTTTGTTTTCACTGGATTCGGTCGATTATCTGGAGCAGTTTTTCAAAAGCCTGCCGGGAAAAACAGCTTCCCGGTAAACAGTCGCTGCAACATCCATTTCGGCTTTGGCCCAAACCTTCAAGTACTCCTTGAGGGCTTGGGACGGAGGCGGTTTTACCTGGAGGGCTTCATGCCTCGGCATAACGTTCTGGTTATTGTTTTTGCGGATAACGCCTGCGCCCGGCTGGGTGTTGTGTTTCCCTTCGAGCGGCTTGAGGAAGAGGGTACAATCAGCACACGCATGTTTACGTCGGGACAGGCAAATGCAAGTGATGTGGACTGGGCGGATATTGTGGTTTTGCAGCGGGTTTTTTCGCACCTGGACATGGACGTGGCGCTTGAAGCCAGGCGGCAGGGCAAACCTGTGGTATATGATATTGACGACAACCTGCTCGATGTTCCCCTGGGCCTTGGGCCGATAGCTGAACTGTATGCCAGGGAAGATGTGCGGCACAATATCAAGACCATTTTGCGCATGGCCGATCTGGTAAAAACCTCCACAGCGCCTCTGGCCGAAATTCTTACGCCCATTGCCGGGAAAAAACCGCTGGTACTGTCGCCCATGAATCACGACGAGATGTACGCCCCCGTCAGGCGATCACAGGATGGTGTTTT
>JAJDIC010000081.1 GCA_030266525.1 Desulfovibrio sp. OttesenSCG-928-G15
AAACAACTCACAACGGGGCATCACGCTGGAGTAGTTCATACACGTTTTGGGGGAAAAAGAACAGATGAAAATGGCGGGAAGCCTGCCCCGCATGGCACGCGGAAGGGGCGGGGCAAGCTTTTGAACGTCGCGTCATAGTTGCGCGGTTGGTTGCGGGGCGCTAATCACCAAGGCCGGTAATCTGCACCAGCAACTGATAGTTTTCTTCCTGCGGCTCGATGTTGACGCGGCCTATGAGCTTGAAGCACTGGTGGTTGTATATAAGGTCCAGGTCGGTTTCGTAGTTGTCGTGGTTTTTGTAGTCGTACTTGTGGGCGACGCCAAGGCTCCACGCGCCCACCTGGGCTGTTTTGAAGCCAACGGAGAGATAGTTGACCCTGCGTTGCTCTCGGTCGTATTCCTCAACCTTTTTGCGCTTGTCGTAGCCGAAATAGAAGTCGCCGTAAGCGGGAACGGCAAGGTTGATGCCGCTCTGGTGCCGGGTAAAGGTTCCCATATAGGGCGACCAGCTGTTTCGCGTGGTGAAGGAAACGTTTTCCCACACCTGGGTGGTCAGTTCGGCATATACGTCGCCGCTGGGGCGTCTTGGGTAAGTATCGCGTTCAAGGTCGCGCGTGGATTCGCGGTAATCGTAGGAGTGCTCAAGCCTGAGGCTGGCCAGCTCGCGGTAGTCGCTTACCCGCTCCGGTACCATTTCGCCCGTTTTCGGGTCTTTGGCCATGACGATCTTGTCTTCCTTGATGGAAAGCACGTTGGTGAGCGAGTAAACAAGCTCTGTTCGGGGCAGTATTCTGTCTTCCTCGCTGTACCAGGGAAGCCTGCCCTGATCTTCGTTGGCTCTGTAGCGCATTTCAACCCTGGGCTGCATGGAGTGGCGCAGGGCCGTCCAGCGATTTTCGCCAACGGTTTCCTGGCTGATATGCAGCTGCGGCGCGTCAAAGGTGAACACGCGGGCAAACTCCGTAAAGGCGGCAATATCGCCCATGGCCACAGCCCGCGAGTCGCCCCATTGCAGGCCGCTTTTTTCGTCACCGTCTTTTTTCGTGCGTGAACGCTTTTCCGTATCGTACAGGGTTTGCACAACGCCCACGTTGGCGATTATAGAGCCGTAGCGGGTATTGATGGGCAGGGTGGCTTTGGGGATAAATTCGTATCGGCCTCCCCTGGTGCCGGTGCGCCTGTGCATATAGACGGCCTGCCCGGCAGCCTGGAATTCGAGCGGGAAGTCCGGCAGGATTTTGCCCTTGTGCAAAAAGGCGTCGATCTGGGGAAGCTGTTGTACCGTAGTGTCCTCGGAGTGGGGTTTGTTGCCGTGGCCAAGGGTTTGGTCCTGCCAGTAGTTGGCGGACAGGCCTATGGTCAGCCGTTCCCAGTCACGGGAAAGCAGGAAGCCGGAACGCCTGTGCTGGTCTTTTTCCTGCAAATCCCGGTTGAACAGATTGAAGAGTTCATTGCGCGAACGGTTGAAGCCGGAAAAATCATTTTTGAATTCGGAAAGGAAATACTGGTCGGACACATAATCAAGGTCCATCTTGAAGCGCCAGGCAGGATCAGGCAGGACAGAGTCGATCATGCCGCGCACCCAGTAACGCTCGTTGTTTTTGCGTACCAGTCCGTCGCCGCCGTATTCGCCCGAGTCGCTGGTAACGCGGCGTTTGTCCCACATCCAGTCGGCCCTGGCCCAGATAGTGGTGTCGCTGGCGGGTCTGGAACGAAATTCAAGGCCGTGCATGAAGCCACGGTCGCCCATGACAAATTCGTTGACCGTCAGGTCGTTGTTTTCGTTGATGGCCCAGAAAAACGGCTGGTTGTAGTACGCGCCCTTGGTGCTGCTCTGACCCATCTGGGGCATGAGCAGGCCGGTCTGGCGGCTTGTTTTTACCGGCACCAGAAAATAGGGCACCGCCAAAACGGAATGGTCCTTGATATTAAAGGCGGGTTTGTTCAAGCGGGCATAGCCGTCCACTTCGACAACCGCTTCATCGGCGGTCATGGACCAGGCGGGCACGTCGCCGTCACAGGTGGTTACCTTGGCCTGTTTGAAGCTGTAAACGTCGCCCCAATGCTTGTTGATATGCTCACCGGAAACATAGGTATGCGGGTCGGACATAAAGATGCTGCCGTTTTTCAGCCAGCCCACACGGCTACGCATGTCAAATTCCGCTTCTTCGGCCTTGATTTCGTCCTTGCCGGTTTTTACCCGGACATTGCCTTGCAGGTATACCCACTTGGTGCTGGAGTAATATCGGGCAAAGTCTGCCTTGAGGTATTCGCTGCCGCGCTGCAAGAGCACGTTGCCTTCCGCTTCCATGAATTCGGCATCGTTGAAACTGCGCAATTCATCTGCGGTGAGGTCCCAGCGGACCAGGTTATCCGAATCTGTTTTCAGGGGCGGGGCTTCGGCAGATGCGGCATTCGGGGCGGGGCTGCCGAATGTGGCGACTTTTTTGTCAGAGGGGGCGTTGCTTGCATGCGCGTTGCCGACGTGCGCGTCACTGCCGGCGGCACTGGCAGCCGGGGTACCGTCAGCCTGTGCGCGGCTATCGGTGGAACTGGTCGCGGAACTGGCCTTGGAACTGGCCTCGGAACGGGCCGCCGGGGAGCTTTTTTGTTCTCTGGCGGAAGTCGTTCGGGGGGCGGAGCCATCATCTGTGGCAGGCGCTGCAAACACAACAGCCGGAAGGGCGACAACAAGGCACAGCACAAGCAGCGTCGTGAGAAGCTTTTTGGGGGTTGTGGTGCAGGTGGAATGGGCCTTGAGCATGGGTGTGTCCGCGACAAAATATATGTATCTGGCTGCTGTCGGCCAAATAAAAAAACAGTGGAGTTGACAGTTCCTTTGTTTCCCTAGCATAGCTTTGCGCAAAGGGAAAGAATCGCCCTTGTACTTTTTTCGGCAGAAAGGTAAGATACTTTACTTATTTACCTGCCTGAAAACTTGGGTCCGCAATGCATGCCAGTGGTGGAAGACCAGCCTGTGCCTATTGCGCTGCAAGGTTTTGGTTTCACTTTGCCTGCGACTTATACAGAAAGTACCATTCAAAACAAACGGAGCTTTCCATTATGCAGTATTCGCCACATCTTCCGGTGGTTCACATCGATGTCAAGAGAATCTCTAGAAACTTTGAATTTGTCAAGAAGATCACGTCAAATCAGGCAGATTCTTTGCCGACAGCCCGCTTGCCGCGCATAGGCGGGGGGGATGATGTGCTGTTTCCCTGGCCGACGCAGCTGGCGGTAACCAAGGCGGACTCTTACGGCCATGGGCATATACAGGTGAGCAACGAGCTTTTGACAGTCGGGGCGAAACTTTTTGCCTCTGGCAGTGTGCAAGAGTCAGTCATGCTCAGAAAGGGCTTGACCCAGCAGGGATCACTGGTGCCGCCCATTATCGCCCTGCTTGGCTTTGTTACCCGTGAAGACGTTTTTTTGTGCGCCGCAAACGGCATTATTCCCATGCTGCACAGCTTTGACCAGCTTGGCTTGCTTGCCGGAACCGAGCAGGACCTTGCCGTTGTAATCAAGTGCAACACCGGTATGAGCAGGCTCGGATTTAATGAAGACCAGTTGCCGCAGCTGCGGGATCTTTTGAAAAAACGCTTCCCCCGCGTGCGTCCGGTAATCGCCATTTCGCACATGCACACGGCCGATTCGGAGCAGGGCAAAGAGGTGATTGCAACGCAGGGTGCCAAGTTTGCCCGCATGCTGGCCTCTCTTCGTGAAGACTGGCCTGACCTGGCCGCTTCGCTCGGCAACTCTGCCGGTTCTTTGCTGGCGGGTGAAGTGTACAAGCATATCGGGCCGCATGTCTGCCGCCCCGGCGTAGCCCTGTATGGCACAAATCCCTTCAACGGCACGTCGCATGCGCCTGTCGGCGCTGGTCTGCAAAACGCCATGGCTGTGAAAACGCCCATTCTTGCCATACGCACCCTGAAAAAGGGCGAGGGCATAGGCTATGGTCAGACCTTTATCGCCCCCAAAGATACGCAGGTAGGCATCATTGCCGCGGGCTATGCGGACTGCTTTGCCCGATCTTTGTCCAACAAGGGCGAAGTGTGTGTGGAAGGTATACGCGCCCCCATCCTTGGGCGCGTATCCATGCAGATGACCGCCGTAGACCTTTCTGCCCTGCCGGGCAAGGAAAACGACCGCCCGGAATTTGCCTGGATTCTCGGCGGCCCGCACCCCAACGCCGTATCCATTGAAGAACTTTCACGGGTATGGGGCACCATCACTTACGAAGTGATGTGCCTGCTCGGATTCAACGAGCGGGTATACGGCGATTTGCCCGAATAGGAATTGCAAGCCGTTCCCCTTTGGCTGCAAGCGATGTAACCGCCCCTTCATACGAAGGGGCGGTTTTTTTTGTGTATGGCAAAGCTCCTGTTTCGCGGGAGATGCGCCATACACAAAAAAGCCGGGGCGGTCATGCGACCGCCCCGGTTATTAAGGCTGTTCTTACAGGAGGCGATTAGAACTTGTAGCGGAAGTTCAGTTCAGCCTTGTAAGCGTTGGAGTTTTCCTTCAGGCCAGAACCACGGCCCCAGGTCCACTTGTTGTTGCCGCCCCAGGAGTCCTTGGAGGACTTCAGGTGTACATAACCGAGTTCGAGAACTGCGGTCAGGTTTTCGTAGATCTTGTACTCATGGTCAAAGTTGACTTCAAAAGCCTTGTCTTTGGTGGTCATGTAGATGTTATCAGAGGAGAAAGCCGGGTCGAAACCGCGACGCAGAGCGTACCGGCCGCAGTTCTTGCCGTTGGTGCCCTGATAGTAGGCAAAGCGCAGGGTGTGGCTGAGGTCTTCAATGAAGCTCACGTCAGCAACCTGGATACCAACACCCCAGGTGCCAAGGCCGGTGCCGCTGACGATCTGGTTGTTGCCGGCGTTGCCGATGCCGTAGTAGCCGGCGGTGCCGAAGGAGGTCGGGGAGAAGTTGCCACCGTCGTTACCCACGAAAGGCATACGACCGATGCGACCGTTCTTCAGGTCCTTTTTCTTGTCGCCAGAGCCCCACCAGCCGAAGATACCGGGGGTCATCCAGTCCATTTTGTAATCAAGAGTACCAGCGATGAACCAGCCACCAGCATGCAGGGTGTCGCCTTTTTGGTTCAGGGCACCAGCATAGCTGTATTCGGCACGGTTCAGGTGACCATAGGCCACGTCAACACTGGCCACCAGGGGATCGAACAGATCAAAGGTGATGTTCGTGCCGGCCCACCAAGCTTTCGCTTTGGACTTCTCAGTGTTTTCGAGGGGATCGCCGTCGGCGTCATAGTTGTTGAACATATATTCAACATGACCGGAGTTGCCGCCGATGAAGCCATACAGGAAGTACGGGCTGATGCTGGTGCCGAAATCGCTGAAGCTCATCGGCAGGATAACACCGAACACATCGGATTCGTCGCTCAGGCTGTTACCCCAATCGGAGTAGGAGAGGCCGGAGTTGTCGTTTTTGTACTGGTCAAAAGGACGTGCCCACAGAGCGGTAACACCCAGCCAGTCGGTGATCGGGGAGCTGACTACGATACCGGCAACGTCGGCATCCAGAATGGGGTTGGCCAGACGGGTGCTCGGCAGAGCAACGCGCTGAAGACCCATACGGACGGAAACGTCGGTTTCGGGAATGAGCCAGTCAAGGTAAGCGTGCTTGGTTTCAATGTTCACGCCATCGGTATCAATGCCAGCGCCTTGCTGACGCCCCTTGCCGGGACGGCCCCAGTCCATATCCCCGATTTCGAAGTGCAGAACTGCCTGCAGGTATTCGGAGGTGATGAAGTTCACTTGGGTGCGAATGCGCTGACGAGCGTAGAAGCGGTCGTCGTCACGACGTTTGCTTCTGCCTTTCCTGGAAGAGCTGTTGTTTACGGTGTCGTCTTTTACGACTTTCCCGTCGCTATCAACTCGATAGCCTGATTTTACCTTGACGCCACCGCGAGTGCCGAGGCCGTTGGTACGGTTCTTGTTGTTGTACCAGTTGCCATTGGCAGTTACGCCAAAAATGAAATCCCACTGGCCTTTCACTTTAATGTCCACGCCATCAGCTTCGGCCGCGCCGACGCTGCCGAGCATGAGCGCAAAAGCGAGCAGCAGAGCAGTAATACGTTTCATGCTATCCCTCCTGAGGTATGCAACGAAACAGGTTGAAGAAGTTTTTTTTTCAATGACTGCCAATCAGCCATTGGAAATTTACTTTCGTTGATTGCTTAATACCCAGTGTCTAGACTTTTTGTCAATAAAAAAATTTTAACCGAGAGCAACTTTTTTTTAATTATTTTTTCAGAGTCAATAAAAACAGAATGTTACCGAGAAAAAAAAGAGTAAAAAAATTTTCACGCCCTGTTTGGAAATGGCGTATTTTTTATTTTCTTCTCACTTTCTCCTTTCCAAGGGGGTAAGTCCGCAGCTTGTATGCCCCTCGCCATACTTCTTTTTTACCCAGAATTACAAGACCACCTTCCAGGAGGTAAGCACGTTCCCCAAAGAGCTTTCTTTCTTGAAACCAGTTCGTAAAAGCGGCGAGAGCCAAGGCTGTTTCCCAATAAAAGATTTTTCTTCACGTTCAAGGAACCCGGCTCTTTTCTCGGAGGGAGTGTGCTCTTATGGTACTCGACTGGAGAAAAAAGGGCCGGGTGACGCGGAAATGGGGCAAAAGATGTATTGAGAAACAGCCCCAAGGGTGAGAATGCGTTTTACGCATCCGGCAAGGCGCGAAGCTCTTTTTCCCGGGGCAGGACTCTTGCATCCTGCCCCTGGAAAGGAAAGGGCGAAGCAACGCAGTCCAGATGGAAAAAATCCCCCTTTCCCGGATTGCGTGAGCGGCGAAGAAACGTTACTGAAAACACCGGAACAGAAATATTTATTTTGGAAGGAGACTTTCCATGCCCTCTTCTCCCCGCAACGCCGTCCGGATTACCGTTGCCTCTGACAGATATGTGCCTGCGGAGCCAGCCTGCCGCAAGCCTGCCGATACTTTTTCCCGCGATGTTTTCAGTATGAAGGTCATGCGTGAAAGACTCCCCCAACAGGTGTTCTCCCGCCTGGAGCAAGCCGCAGCTTCCGGCGGCAGCCTGCATGAAGGCGACGCAGATATCGTTGCCAACGCCATGAAAGACTGGGCCATTGAAAACGGGGCCACCCACTACACCCACTGGTTCCAGCCCATGACCGACGCCACGGCGGAAAAGCATGACGCCTTTCTCACCCCCGTGCCTGGCGCTCCCGGCCAGATTATGAACGAATTTTCCGGAAAAATGCTGGTAAAGGGCGAGCCGGACGCTTCCTCCTTTCCTTCCGGCGGCATCCGCTCTACCTTTGAAGCCAGGGGCTATACCGCGTGGGACCCGACCAGCCCTGCCTTTCTTATGGAGAACAACTCCAGCAAAACCCTGTATATTCCCAGCATCTTCCTTTCCTACACCGGTGAATCGCTTGACCGCAAAACCCCGCTGCTGCGCTCGCTTGAGGCGGTTTCGGCCCAGTCTTTGCGCATTTTGCGTCTTTTCGGCAACCAGACTGCCACCAGGGTGCAGGTCATGGTCGGGGCCGAGCAGGAATATTTTCTTGTAGATCGGCGCTACTATCACCTGCGTCCCGACCTTGAGCTATGCGGGCGTTCGGTTTTCGGAGCCAAGCCCTGCAAGGGGCAGGAAATGGACGACCATTATTTCGGGGCCATAAGCCCGCGCGTGCTGGCCTTCATGGCCGAGGTGGAAGAACGCCTCATCGCCCTCGGCATTCCCGCCAAGACGCGCCACAACGAAGCCTCGCCCGGTCAGTATGAGCTTGCGCCGGTTTTTGAAGAAGCCAACATTGCCACCGACCACAACATGCTGACCATGGAAGTGCTTCGCCTTACCGCGCAAAAGCACGGCTTTGCCTGCCTTTTGCACGAAAAACCCTTTGCCGGAGTGAACGGCAGCGGCAAGCACAACAACTGGTCGCTGTGCGATTCAGAGGGCAACAACCTGCTGGACCCGGGCAACACGCCCATTGATAACGCCCAGTTTCTCGTTTTTCTGGCCGCAGTCATGAGGGCCGTGCACAAACACGCGGCAGCCATACGCATCGGCACCATAAGCGCGGGCAACGACCACCGCCTCGGAGCCAACGAAGCGCCGCCCGCCATTATGTCCATTTTTCTCGGCTCGCAACTCACGCAGATTATTGACAGTATAGTGCACGGGCGGGAAGATGAAACCGGCTGGGTAAGCGGCTTTATGGAAGTGGGCGTTTCTTCCCTGCCCCGGCTGCCCATGGATATTTCAGACAGAAACCGCACCAGCCCCTTTGCCTTTACCGGAAACAAGTTTGAGTTCCGGGCGGTCGGGGCTTCCCTGTCGGTCGCCCCTGCCAATATCGTGCTTAACGCGGCAGTGGCCTGCGCGTTGAACGATATGGCCTCTGCCCTGGAAGAAGCGGTTGAACAGGGCCAACCCCTGAACAAGGCCGTGCAGGAACTGTTGCAAAAAGTTTTTGCCGAGCATCAAAACGTGATCTTCAACGGCAACGGCTATTCCCTCGAGTGGGAACGGGAAGCCAAACGGCGCGGCCTGCTCAACCTGAAAGATTCCGTCAGCGCCGTCGCCCGATACAGCGACCCGGAAGTCATGCAGGTGTTTACGCGCTCCGGCGTGTTCTCCAAGCGCGAATTGCTGGCCCGGCAGGAGATTTTGCTGGAAACCTATACCAAGGCCGTGCACCTGGAAACAAAGCTCGTGCAGGTAATGGGCCGCTCCATCGTGTTGCCCGTTTGCCTTGACTGGGCAAAAGGCGCCGTGGAGTCTTCCAAAGCGCTTGGCGGTGAGGCTGTTGCCGAATATTGCACATATATCAGCATGCAGGTAAACGGCCTGCTTGTCGCCCTGAACAACCTGGACGCAAAGCGGGAAGAACTCATGCAGCTAAGCGGCGTACTGGCAAGGGCAGAAGCCGCCCGCGACCAGCTCTTGCCCCTGATGGCCGAGTGCAGACGCTACGCAGACGCGCTTGAAGGCATTGTAGACGATGCTGTTTGGCCCTTGCCCAAGTATCACGAAATGCTCTGGCACCAGTAAACGGTGATTTTTTCCGTCCGGACT
>JAJDIC010000082.1 GCA_030266525.1 Desulfovibrio sp. OttesenSCG-928-G15
TGAGGCTTGCCTGTGCTGGCGAGTACAGGCGGCTGGCGCGACACGCTCAATCCCCCGTTGCGATTTCATCGCGCTTCATGTAGTGTGGCGCGGCTTCCCGGACCAGGTCTGGAAGAAGCCGCGCTTTTTTATCCACCCAAAGCCCTTACACACTACAATGATTGAAGTCAGCAATCTGGTCAAAAAATACGGCAGCACCACGGTGCTCAGTGACATCTCCTTTACTATCGGTGAAGGGGAAGTTTTTGGCGTTGTGGGCCATTCGGGCGCGGGCAAGTCTACCCTTTTGCGCTGCTTCAACGCGCTGGAAGATTATCAGGGCGGCAGCGTCAAGGTAGGCGGGCAGGAAGTCAGGAGCCTTGACCGGGAAGGGCGCAAACAGCTTCGCCGCGACATGGGCATGATTTTCCAGACCTTTAACCTGATGAACAGCAAAAACGTTTTTGACAACGTGGCCTTTCCTCTTGAAATATGGGGAATTGCCAAAGAAAACCGCCGCAAAAGAGTGATGGAGTTGCTTGATCTCGTCGGCCTTGCGGATAAGGCGGGCGAGCGGGTGCACAGCCTTTCAGGCGGTCAGAAGCAGCGCGTCGGCATTGCCAGGGCGCTTGCCCTTTCGCCCAAAATCCTGCTCTGCGACGAAGCCACCAGCGCCCTTGACCCCAAAACCACCATCGCCATTCTGGACCTGCTGGAAAGCGTGCGCAAAGAGCTGAACCTGACCATTGTCATCGTTACCCACCAGATGGAAGTGGTCAAACGCTCCTGCAACCGCATGCTCCTGCTGGACGGCGGTATTACACAGGGCATCGGCAAGACCGACACCCTGTTCCTCGCCCCCACCCAGGACCTGAAAAAACTTATTGAAGACGAGTTCGCCCTTATCCCGCGCGGCACCAACATCCGGCTATGGTTCCCGAAAGAGATTTCACAAGACGCTGTTATCACCTCCATGGCCAGGGCGCTGGACATTGACTTTTCCATCGTGGGCGGCAAGCTGGAGCGCTACCTGGACGACGTGCGCGGTTTTCTGATTATCAACGTGGATGACGAACATCTGGAAGCCGTCCTGAACTACTTGCAGGAGAAAAAACTCTTCTGGGAGGTAATGGACGATGAAAGCTAGTTTCCTCTACCCTGCCCTGCTCATCCTTGTGCTGACCCTTGGCGTTTTCGGCCTGTTCGCCATGAACGGCCTTGGGCCGGGCGCGGCGCTGGACGCTACCGCCTCGTCCTTTGCCCGGATAAGGGAAGAGCTGTTCATCTCGCTCGGACAAACCCTGTACATGGTGTTTTTTTCCACCCTGTTTTCCCTGATTCTGGGATTCTTGCTGGCTACAGTCATGATCATGACCGGGCCACAGGGATTACGCCCCAATGCCGGAGTTTACAGCGTGCTGGACATTACCGTAGACATTCTGCGCTCGCTCCCCTTTATCATCCTGATTATTTTCATCATGCCCTTTACCCGGCTGGTCATGGGCGTAGCCATAGGCACCACCGCGACCATTCTGCCCCTTACCGTTGCAGCCGCGCCCTTTGCCGCGCGCCTCATTGAAGCGAACTTTCTGGAAGTGGACAAGGGCGTGGTAGAGGCGGCGCGTTCTTTCGGCGCCAGCACCAGCCAGATCATTCTTCGGGTCATGCTGCCCGAAGCCCTGCCCGCCATTATTCTGAACATCGCCGTTCTGGCCATTGCCCTGCTTGGCTATTCCGCCATGGCCGGCGCGGTGGGCGGCGGCGGCATTGGCGACCTGGCCTACAGGCTCGGCTACAACAGATTCCAGAATGACGTGTCTGTCTGGTGCATTCTGGTGCTGGTCGTTCTGGTGCGCTGTATCCAGACGGCCGGGAATATTCTGTACCGCCGCCTTCGGTAAACACCCCGGCGCAACGCTCCGATATCATGCAAAACATACCCAAAAGAAAAGTCCCGCTCCCGGTGGCGCTGCTCGCGCTTGCGGTTATCCTTGCGGCCCTTCTGGTCTGCCTTGTCACACAGCCGGTTTTCTCCCGCGCCCCGGCCTTAAACCTGCCTGCTGTCAGCCCTGACAGGCTCAAAGCACACGTGGTCATGCTGGCCGAAACCCTGCACCCGCGCAGCTACCTGAACCAGGACAATCTGGAAAAAACCGTCGGTTATATCGAAGGAATCCTGCGCGAGACAACAGAGCGCGTTTCACGGCAATATTACACGGTCAGGGGCGAATCCTACTGCAACGTCATTGCCGAGTACGGCCCGAAAGACGGCCCGAGCCTCGTCATCGGGGCGCATTATGACGCCGACGCCGGAGAAGAAAGCGGCAGCGCCACAGTAACCCCCGGCGCGGACGATAACGCCAGCGGTGTGGCGGGACTTTTGGAACTTGCCGGAATTTTTGGCAAAAACCCGCCCCCTATACACACGGAGCTTGTGGCCTATTGTCTGGAAGAACCGCCTTTTTTCGGAACACGGGAAATGGGCAGCTATTTTCACGCCGAAGCGCTGCACAAAAGCGGCAGCAAGCTTGTCGGGATGATTGTTCTGGAAATGATTGGCTGCTTTTCCGATGAGCCGGATTCACAAAAATATCCCATGCCCGGCCTGGGGCTGCTTTACCCCACTGTAGGTAATTACATCGGCGTGGTAGGGCGCTTTGCGGATATTCCCCTGACCAGAAAGGTCAAAACGGCCATGCGCGGCGCAAGCGACTTGCCCGTGCGCTCGGCCAACCTGCCGGAACAGGTGACCGGTGTAGACTATTCCGACCACCGTAATTACTGGCCCTTCGACTACAGCGCGGTGATGGTGACGGACATCGCCTTTTTTCGCAACAAAAGCTACCACACGACCTCTGATGTGGCAGAAAGCCTGGACTACCCGCGCATGGCAAAAGTGGTGCAGGGCGTGTACGCCGCTTCTCTGGCCCTGTTTGCCGGGGAGTGATGGTCTTCCTTTTTTTCTCCCGCGTATTGACGCCATAACGCCCCCTCGGATAAGATTATTCTTTCCCGGTGTTTTACGCCATCCACTCTTTCGGGGGATTTCATGCATAGCTCCATTCGCACGTCGCTCTGTTCCTTTTTCTGCCTCTGTCTGCTCGTTTTTGGCAGCGCCTGCGCCAAGGTGGACCCCGGCGCTTCCGGCGCAGACCGGGGCATGCGCTTTGACGACGCAGGCATAAAAACAGACATTACCGCCGCCCTGCTCAAAATGAACGCGACAAAATCCAATGATATCAATGTGCGCTGCTACCGAGGCCATGTCTTCCTGATTGGTGAAGCAGACGAGCAATTCCGCGAAAAAGCCCTGGATGAAGCCAGAAGAACCCCGGAAGTCGTGCACGTTACCACCCATTGGTTCCCCACCGGCACTGCGAACCCGGTACTGGACGCATCCGTGGAAGACGCCATTGACAAGGGCGGCATTATCGGCCCCGGCAACCACCCGCGCGTTGTCACCGTTGATAGCTGGGGCGGCCATGTCGTGCTCACGGGTCTTTCCAGAAGCAAAAGCAATGTCGACGCGGCCATCGCCAAAATAAAGACCATTCCTCAAGTCAAGAGCGTGACCAGCTATATTGACGTGCGCGAAGAAGAAGGTGGACGCAAGTAGCGTAAAGGCATCAGATTGCCATGCTGCAATGGATCGGGTTGGATTGCGCTGCATCCGGCAGTTGTCCCGTAAGCCTTTGACCCCGCGAAACGGGGATGCGCCGCTACTTGCCGGAACGGGGGAAAAAGTCTGCCCTGCCGCTCATTCCGGGCAGGAGTTCGGGGTGGTCTTTTCGTAAGGCCGAATACGCGCGTATGGTTCGGGTAACGGCGTTTACCTTGCCGCCGAAGCGTACAAATTCCGCTTCATAACTCTTGTTGGTTTCTTCAATAAAAACCCAGATAATGTGCCCTGCTTGCAGTCGCGGCACCCAGGTTGACGGAATGGTGCACACGACCTCCAGATCTCCGGGTTTCGCCAGTTCCATGATGCTGTCTCCGCGCTTGAGCATTTGCCCGGCCTTGGCCCGAATTTCAATAACCCGCCCGTCCGTGGACGCTTTGATGGAAGCGGAGGCCTGGCTTTCTTCCACATCGCGAAGCCGCTCAGCCGCTTGGGCCAGCGCGTCTTGCGCGGCCTGTTTTTCCTGTTCGGAGGCGGCCTGGGAATTTTGCACCCGCTCAACCGCCGCTGTCATGAGCTGGCGAATGTCTTCCTTTTCCCGGTCAAGATAGGCCGTGTCCATTTCGGCCACAACCTGCCCTTTGACCACGCTTTCCCCGTCTTTCACCTTGATGGAGGCAATGTTGGCCCCGACCGGCGAAGCGAGCACCTGTACGTTGGCGGGCAAAAGACGCGCAGCCACAATGCCGCGCTTTTGCATCTCAAGCTCGCGCCCGGTATGGGCTGCGGGCGGTGCGCCATCATCTGCCGGGGTGGGAGGGGACGGTGCCTGCGCCCCCCCTGTCTGCGGCACCGAAGCGTCGTTTGCCTCCTTGCCTATTTGCATGGTTACCGACGGCAGGGCGGGAATGGGCATGGTCAAATCAAGGGGCAGCCCTTCCGTGCCTCCGCCTTCCAGCCCGAGCAGGTGTTGCAGGGCCGAAGCGTTGCTGCTTTTTTTCTTGTCGCCCGAACCCGCCGGGTTCACGGTAATGCTTACGGGCGGCAGATCGGGAAGCGGAAGGGACAAATCAAGGGGAGACTCCGCCCCGCCGGAAGATTCCAGCCCGAGCATGCGTCCCAAAGCGGAAGGCGTATCAGCCGCCTTTTTTTGATTGCCGCTGGGAGTCGGGGCGAGCGTGCCGGAAGAAGCTGCACCGCAAGGCTGCGGAACGGCAAAACCAAGGAGGCATAATGCAGCGGCAAGCATGCTGACAAAGGCGTAACGCGACAAAAGGGGCGATGCACCTGCAATACGAGGAGAACTACCCGAAGCGCGAGGCCAAAGGCCCGGCAAGCGGGCCCAAAGGCTAACGTGGCGGCAGGTCAACTTCAAGCACCGCCATCATTCTGCGATTGTTGCCGGTATTGGCAAAGGCCTTTTTAAAGGAATTCTGCCCCTCGCGCGACTTCAGGTCCCGCCGGTTCGCGCCCCCGCCCTTGCCGGTGGTCTGATAGAACCAGGCTTCGCCGGTGCTGGCGACATAGACTATTCCCACATGATAATGGGTAAGGCCGTAGCCCTTGCGCCGCCCTTCCACGTTCAGACTGACAAGGTATATGCGGCCCGGGGAGAAGCGCCGTGAAAGCTCTTTCCAGGTAGCGTCTTTCTGGCAGTCAAAGCCCCGGTTTTTGAGGGCGGCTGCGGCGCGCACATCCATTGTCTTGTTGCCGGGCATCAAAAAGCGCCGCGAAAAACCTTCCGATACGTTCAGGATGAGGTCCCAGCCAAAGTCCCAGTCGTGACCGTGGGGCGAGTCCGGGCCGCTGTCGTTTTTCCGGTCACGCACAGCGTCATCCAGGGAATAGTTCTTCCCGAGCAGCATACGGGAGAGTTGCAGCACCAGCCCGCTGCAGTTCAGGCCGGGCGTATTGAAGCGCTTTGTCCGGTCTGCAAAAAGGGTATACCCGCCCGCCTTGTCCAGGGCGCCGTCCACCCGATAGGGCAGGCCGAGTATCGAGGCGGCTATGACGTCGTTGGAAACACCGCCCCTGCCCTGGCGCAGGGCTTCTGCCGCTGGCCCGGGAAGCGAAATTCCCGCAGGAACAGGCACCGCGTCCAAAGCCGCGGCAGACTGCGGGAAAAAAAACAGGACAGCCACAAAAAGCGAGATTGATACAAAAACAGAACAGGATACAGACAGTTTCATGACAGGATATTTCTCCATGTATTTTGTCTTTTCTTACCGTAAAGCTTGCGCCTGGGCAACGCCAGAAATGAGCCTGCCGCAGCAGCCCCAAGTTCCCGTTGTCATTCCAGTGCGGGCTATGGTAATCGTAGTGGATACGAAATACAAACAGCAACCGGGTTTTCTTGTACCCTCTAAACAACAGTGGCGACTATCATGACAATTACCACCCACCTTTCCCTGTATGTTACCGAAGACGAGCAGGCCATGGCCGAACAGGCCGCCGCCATTATTGCGGAAGAACACAAAGAGGCCGTCACCAGACGGGGGGTGTTCAGCATTGCGCTATCCGGCGGCAAAACGCCCATTCCGCTTTTCAAAACCCTTTGCCAGCCCCAGTGGAAAGAGGCCATAGATTGGAGTAAAACCGTCATTTACTGGGTTGATGAGCGTTGTGTCCCGCCTGACGACGAGCACAGCCACTACCAGCGCGCCAGGGTAGACCTGCTTTCCAGGGTGGACGCCACCCGCTTTTACCGCATGAAGGGTGAAGACAATCCGAAAGCCGCGGCAGAAGCCTATTCCACTATGCTGGCCGATCATTTCTCTGTGCTCCCGGGCGATTTTCCGCGCTTTGATCTGGTACTGCTCGGTGTCGGCACAGACGGCCACACTGGCTGCCTGTATTCCGGCGACCCCGCCCTGAGGGAAACGGAATCCTTCGTTATGGACGTGCACCACCCGGAGCAGCGTGTTTCCCGGCTGACCATGACCCTGCCCGTGCTCAACAATTCGCGGTGCTGCATTTTTATGGCCTCGGGCAGTGCCAAAAACCATATCCTTTCCTCAGCGCTCAACCTGATGGCCGCCCCCGTGCTGCCCGCGCAAATGGTGCGCCCGCACAACGGCAAGCTCTGCTGGATCATTGACAACAACGCTTACCAGGGCTGATCGCGCCGCCATGAAGCTTCCCCTGCCATCGTCCGTTAAAGGCCTTGTCACTCTGATTGTGCTTATGGCCCTTTTGCCGGCAGTGGGCTTTATCGTCTACTCCAGCCTGGCCAAGGTCAGGCTGGATCTGGATGAATCCAACACCATGGCCATGCGCACGGCCAAATCCATTCTTCTTGAGCAGGCTCAGTCTGTTGAGAACACGCGTGTGCTGCTCTTTACCCTGAGCCAGTTGCGTGAAGTGCGCGAAAAAAGTATCCGGGAATGCCAATCGCTCTTTCGCAACATTCTGGAGCAAACCCCTTTTTTCGCCAACATCCGTCTGCTTGACCTGAAAGGCAACGTACTGGCTGCAAGCGACCCTCAAAGCAGGGTACTGCCTGACGAGGCGCGAATCGCCTTTTTCGACGGGCTGGCTTCTCCCGGCTTTACCGTACATGAACTGCGGGCCTTGAAAGAAGGCGACGCCGCGCGCTTGAACTGCCAAATACCCATCAGGTCCGGCAGAAACACCACAGCGGTTCTCATGGCCTCGGTCAAGCTGGAAGTTGCCCAAACCCGGCTGGCGGAACTGGCGGAGAAGCATGTAGACAACCTCTTCGTAGCCGACAGCCAGGGCAACATCCTTGTTTCCTACCCGCACAAAAACCATATAATTCGTACCCTGAAACAGTTTTCGCCTTCTGTCTGGACCCGCATAAGTGGTTCGGCCGAGACAAGCGGGGCTTTTGCCGATGCGGACGACAAGCGCATCGTGTTTGAAAAAATGCCCGGCAGCCAGTCTATCAGCCCGGAAATACTGCTGGTACTGAATATCGCCACAGACACCCTGTATTCGCACATGCTTTTTGAAATCGCCCTGAGCGTGCTTGTACTGGCGGGGGTGCTGCTTTTGGCCATGATTGTCACGTTCAGGCTGTGTAACAAGAACCTGCTTGCCCCCATGCGTCTCCTTCTGGATACGGCGCACAAGCTCAAGGACGGCAGGCTGGAAACCCGCATAGGCGACGCGCCAATGCCTACCGAACTCAAGGTCCTTGCCGAGTCCATGGACTCCATGGCCGAATCGCTTGAGCACCGCGACCGGGAACTGAGCAAGGCCAAAGATATTGCCAGCGCGGGCACCCAGGCAAAAACAGATTTTCTCGCCAACATGAGCCATGAAATACGCACCCCCATGAATGCGATTCTCGGCATGACCTACCTTACCCGACAAGGCACACTCACCGAGCAGCAGCGTATTTATATGGATAATATCCACAGCGAGGCAGACAAGCTCCTCGTTACCATCAATGATATCCTCGATTTTTCAAAAATTGAGGCAGGCAAGCTGACCATTGAAAACATCGCCTTCAAGCTGCCGCCCTTTATCGAGGTACTCGTGCAAAACGCCATGGAGGAAGCCGAGAAAAAAGGAATCAGGTTCCAGTATTCCCCGCCTGTGGACCTGCCGGATTTCGTTTTCGGCGACCCGCACCACACAAAACAGCTGCTGAACAACATCACCGGCAACGTGATCCGCCTCACCGGCAGCGGCACGGTTACCCTTGCGCTGGAATGCCTGTTTCCTGAGCCTGACACGGCTTCCGACGTGTCCCTTGCCGGTACAGCCGCTGAAGCGGCTTCGGGGGCGGTTCCTGCGGGTGCAACAACAGTCGGCGGGGCAGAACCGGGCCTTGCGGCATCCGATGCCGCCACAACAACCAACGCTGCCCCGGACCTTGCAACACATGCCGTTCCATCGCGCGGTATTGCCGTATCTGACTCTGTCGCTTTCGAAATAGCACTCGCCGCCTCTTCCGGCGCCGAGTTTACGGCTTCCCCAAAAGCCGCATCTGCCCCCTCTGCCGAAGCCAGGGAAGAAGCCTCCCCCGCAGACAGTCCCGGGCCTGACGAAACGCAAATCCCGGAAGTAAAAGAGCGCGTTCAACTGGAATTCACCGTCTCGCGCAGCGGGGAAGGTATGGGCGACAAAGAGCTTTCCGCCCTCATTCCTGACCTGGGTTCGGATGAAAGTGACTATGGCGGCGGGGTCAGCCTGAACCTTGCCATCACGCAAAAACTTGTGTTTCTTTTGGGCGGTGAGCTTACGGCCAGGCCCGCGCGTTCCGGCGGAAGCGATATACACATCAGCCTGCCTGTGACAAAAGCCACAGCCGAAGACTTGCAAGACTCGGCCCCGGCTGCGCCGGATATTGCAAGAGAAGC
>JAJDIC010000083.1 GCA_030266525.1 Desulfovibrio sp. OttesenSCG-928-G15
GGGCGATATCGTAGCCATAGTCGGCCTGAAACAGGTTTCCACAGGCGATACCATTTGCGACGTTTCTCGCCCTGTTCGTCTTGAATCGCTTGATATTCCCGAGCCGGTCATCGAAGTTGCCATTGAGCCGAAAACAAAGGCCGACCGTGACGCCCTGTCTGCCGCGCTGAACAAGCTGGCCAAGGAAGACCCCTCGTTCCGCGTAAAGAGCGATGATGAAACCGGTCAGACCCTTATCGCCGGTATGGGCGAATTGCACCTGGAAATCATCGTTGACCGCCTTACCCGCGAGTTCAGCGTTAACGCCAACGTGGGCAAGCCGCAGGTTGCCTACCGCGAAACCATTTCCAAGTCGTCCAAGTCGGACATGAAGCACGCCAAACAGTCCGGCGGTCGCGGTCAGTACGGTCACGTTGTTATAGAAGTCGAGCCGAACCCGGAAAAAGGGTACGAATTTGTCAACAGCATCACCGGCGGCGTTATTCCGAAGGAATACATCGCTCCTGTGGACAAGGGCATCCAAGACGCCCTGAAAAGCGGAGTTCTGGCCGGATTCCCCACTGTGGACGTAAAGGTGAACCTCGTGTTCGGTTCCTACCACGATGTGGACTCTTCGGAACAGGCTTTCTATGTTGCAGGCTCCATGGCCATCAAGGACGCACTGTCCAAAGCCGGCCCGGTAATCCTTGAGCCGATCATGGACGTGGAAGTGGTCACGCCGGACGACTACGTCGGCGAAGTCATGGGCGACCTGAACAGCCGCCGTGGCCGTGTGCAGAGCATGGAAGCCAGAGTGGGTTCCCAGAGCGTTCGCGCCCAGGTTCCGCTTTCTGAAATGTTCGGCTACGCAACCGACCTTCGTTCCAAAACGCAAGGCCGGGCCAACTTCACCATGCAATTTCACCACTATGAACGTCTGCCGCAGCAACTGGCGGAAGACATTGTCAAAAAGCGCCCGTAATATCGCAAACATACAAAACAAAATCCCGAAAAAGCAATACCGCTTTTTCGGGATTTTGTTTTTTCAACGTTTTTGAAATTCACCAAGCCAGTGCTTAAGGCGACTTACAAGCGCGTTCACATCAATGGGCTTGTCAAGAAAAGCGTCCATTCCGGCCTGTAGACAGCGCGCCTGATCCTCCGGCAACGCGTTGGCTGTCAGGGCGACAATGGGCAGGCCGGCAACGCCCTTGCTCTCAAGGCTGCGGATTGCGCGCGTGGCTGTCAGGCCGTCCATTACCGGCATTTGCAGATCCATGAAAACCAGGTCGTATTTTCGCGTCTGCACCGCCTCCAGGCCAGTCTGTCCATTCTCTGCCGTATCAACGGTGATTTCCATCTGCTCAAGAATTTCAACAATAATTTCCCTGTTAACCTCATTATCTTCTATCACAAGAACAGTTGCGCCAGGGAAATGGGGGGGCCAGTCTTCTGCCGGAATGCCCTTGCTTCCAGCTTGACTTTGCGTTTTCCCGGCTTCCAGGCCGACAGCGGCCGAGCGGGTCTTGTCAGAGCGTCCACTCTGTTCTCCGGGAATATAAAAAGGATCGTGCTTCCGAACACCGTCTTCCTGTAGCGCCGGGTCCGGCAAGGCTCCCGCCATGGGCAAAACCAATGTGAAGTAAAATCTGGTTCCCTTACCGACTGCACTTTCCACAGCAACACGGCTTCCCATCAGATTGACAAACTGTTGCGAAATCGCGAGGCCAAGGCCTGTTCCCCCGTATCTGCGGTCCGGCCCGTCGTCCAGCTGGCTGAAACTGTCGAAAAGCCGTTCCTGATCTTCCGGCGCAATGCCTATTCCCGTATCTTCCACTTCAAATAACAAGGTCACGGTATCGCCCTTTTCTTCCTGATTGGTAACGCGCAGGGTAATGCTGCCCGCATCCGTAAACTTGACAGCATTGTTGCACAGATTGAGCAAAACCTGACCCAGGCGAAGCGAGTCCCCCAGCAGATAATGCGATAACGGCTCGTAATCGCTGACAAAGACTACAGGCTTATCATGCACCAACACCGTAATTTGTTCTTCCACATCGGCAATTACCGTGGCCAGGTTAAAAGGGATTATGGAAAGCCGCATCTCACCCGCTTCCACCTTGGAAATATCCAGAATATCATTAATGATGCCAAGCAGGTTCCGGGCGGAACGCTGAATGGTCTCAAGGTATTGTTTCAGTTTGCCTTTTGGCGAAGAAGTAAGGGCCAGATAGCTCGTACCGATAATGGCGTTCATCGGGGTGCGTATTTCATGGCTCATCCGGGCCAGAAACTGGGTTTTGGCAATATTGGCGGCTTCGGCCTTGGTTTTAAGCACTTCAAGTTGTCTGCGAAGTTCCACTCTTTCCGTGATATCCGTGCCAACAGTTACGATGAACGTTTCATTATCCGGCCCGGAAATACGCCGCTTGGCGATGGAGTGAATGCGCTTCGTCTGTCCCACCGGGATTTCCAGATCGTATACCACGGTGGAATCACTCCCAAGAGCAAGCACGTCCGTACGCAAGGCCTGGCGCATGGTACCTTCGGACCAGCCCGGGTATTCCCGCTTGCCGATAAGCGCTTCCGGCCCGCAGTCGAACAACTGGCTGTAAGCAATATTGTAAAACACCAGGCGGCAGTGCTCGTCTTTCATGCTGATATAGGACGGAAGATGGTCAATCACCATGCGCATCAGGCGGGAGCGTTTGCGAATTTCTCCGCGCAGGCCGACAATGTGCGTAATGTCGCGTATAATGCAGCACTCACCCCCGTCCGCGCCGTCAAGCGGATAGCGCAACACCTCGCAATAAAGAATTTGCCCGGCCAAAGGAAAAGTCATCAGTTCACCCTTGCCCTTCCATTCGCGCTGCAAAGGAAAATAGGCCGCGAGTGAGCGCAGTTTGCCGAGATCAATGTCTTCCGGCCGTTTCACCTGGAACAGGGCAAGGGCGGCAAAGTTGGCCTTAAAGGGCCGTTGCGCCCCCCGGGCTACAATCACACAGGCGGAACGACCTCTGGTAAATACCGCCTCAAACAGGGGGGGGGAGCTTGCCGGAATTGCCGGATGTATCCTCGTTCTCCTGTCCCGTTACCTCCTGCCCGCTTGCACCCGCCCCTGCCGTAACTCCGTCAACCGTGGAAAGCTGCTTCAAAAGCAACGCTTTGCAGATAAACAGCAAGCAAAACGCAGCCGCAAAAAGCGAGGCAAGGCCCCAAAAAGACAGCACTCGCCTCGCAGATACGTCTTCAAGCATATACAGCCACCCGGAAACTCCAGAGGCAAGGCCGGGAAGGAAAAGTGGTGAAGCCAAAAAGTAAACGCCCTGCACCTGAAAGGGAACACTGGCCCCGGTATTTGCAAAACTAACTGCCGTCCGGCGCAGGCCGCCGAGTATTTCCCCGGCGTCAATGCCGTTTGAGGGGAAGTTTTTCAGTTTCTTTCCGGTAAAATCCCAAATGCCTGCTTCGCTGTCGCCTGCTTCGGATTCGCTTTCTGATTCCGGAATGAATACAAGCCCATACCGTTCCGGGGTCACTACAGGGAACAGCAGTGCGCCTGCCAGGCCAAATTCGCGTCGCAGTCCGGCAAGAAAGTGACCGTAGTGCGGCTTTTTTTGGCGGAGCACATTCCAGGCATACGCGTCTTCGCCGTTCCCGATAGCCAGGCCGCTGGGTATCTTTTCCATTATTTTAAAGTAATTATCCAGGTTTGTGGAACATTGCCATGCCGTCTGCTCATGCAGCCTGTCGCCCAGCTCCTTTTGGTGAAAACAGTACACTGCGCTCATGGCAAAAAAGCACAACAACGCAAGTGCCAGTATTCCGGTTACATAAGGATACGATGCGAATTTCCTTGTGAAAGCGGCCCGTGTTGAAAAAGAAGGAGTCGGCATGATAAACCTCGAAAATCCTGACGGGTTGCTGCCTTACCTGCCCGAATGCGCACACTGCGCATAGGCAAATGGGGATTTTCCCATTTTATCACAATACATGACTTGCGGATTTGTGGCAACGCTCTTTCACAAATCACAGACTCTGCGCATCTTGCCGATGACCGGAGAGCATAAAAGGTTGACAGAGGCCCAGTAGGCCGTGGTATTAATATATGTTTCGCCACGTATTTTCCGGTTGTTTTCCCCACTACTTTGTTACCCCATCCCCATTATGCCCGACTTGCACACACCGCCCGCCCCTGCCGCCAAAACGCTCTTTGTCTCTGATTTATCGCTGGGGGGGGAAGTTTCCGATATTTTTATTCTCTCCATCGCCCAACAGGGGCAAGCCAAGAACGGTCCGTACTGGCGGCTGGAGTTTCGCGATTCTACAGGCTCCATAGGCGGCAAAATCTGGAGCCCGCAAAGTCAGGCCTTTCCGGATCTTGCCCCCGGGCAGGCTGTTTGGGTCAAAGGCCGGGTGACCAGTTACCGCGACAAGCTGGAACTGGCTGTTGACGCCATGCGCGTATTGGATGAAGCACAAGCGCAAAGCCTGGACATGAGCCTTTTTCTGCCCGCAAGCGCGCATAACCCGGCAGACATGCTGGACGAACTGGCAGCCGAGGCAAAAAAGAACCTCCACCACAAACCATGGCGTAAATTTGTCAACCTGCTCCTTTCCGACGAGGACATTCGCTCACGCCTGCGCATGGCCCCGGCAGCCAAAGGCATGCACCACGCCTTTGCCGGAGGGCTGCTCGAACACACCCTTTCCGTGGTCCAGTTATGCATGCGCATGGCAGACCAGTACCCTTTTCTTGACCGACAAACCCTGTTCACAGGCGCGTTGTGCCATGATCTTGGCAAGCTATGGGAACTGACGGCAGGCATCAGCATAGATTATACAACCGAGGGCAGGCTCATCGGCCATATCAACCTGCTCATGGAAAAGCTTGGTCCCTTCATCAAGAAAGCCGGGCTGGAGCCGCACCTGGCAGAACATTTACAACACCTCATTCTCAGTCATCACGGCACCTTTGAGTTCGGCTCTCCCCGGCTTCCCTCGACGGCCGAGGCTTTTGTCCTGCATTTTGCCGATGACCTGGACGCCAAACTCAACCAGGTGCAGGCGGCACTCGCCGGAACCGACCCCGGCGGCTGGTCTTCCTTTGTCGGCGGGCTGGACCGCTTTTTGTACAAAGCAGAACCAACCCCGGAAGCCCCCCCCAAGGCTTCCTTGGCCATTGTGGAAAAAACGCCCAAGAATACCGCCCAACAACCTTTATCCCTATTCAGCCAATGTTCATCACCTTTGAAGGAATAGAGGGCTCCGGCAAAAGCACGGCCCTCACCCGCGTTTGTCATCTGCTGGAAACAGCAGGCATCGCCTTTTTGCGTACGCGTGAACCCGGCGGGAACGAGCTGGGCAAACACCTGCGCGCTCTGTTGCTGGACAGCCGCCAGCAAGTCAGCAGCAAGGCGGAACTTTTTTTGTACCTGGCCGACAGGGCGCAGCACGTAAGCCAGGTAATCCGGCCCGCGCTGGAGGGAGGCGCACTGGTCCTTTCCGATCGCTACGCAGACTCGACCGTAGTCTACCAGGGCTATGGGCGGGGGCTGAACATCAACAAACTGTACAGCTTTAACGAAGAGGCGGTTGACGGCCTCTGGCCCGACCTGACCATATTGTTTGATCTGCCGCCCGAAGTGGGCCTGGCTCGAGCGCGAGAGCGTAACGACAGCAACGGAACCAGCGTTACGGAAGGCCGGTTTGAGGCCGAGCAGCTGGATTTTCATACCAGAATACGCGAAGGCTACCTCGCCTGGGCCGCCCGTCACCATACCCGCTTTCACATCGTCAACGCCCAAAACGGTCCGGAGCAAGTCCTTTCGGATCTGCTTGAAATATTGGCGGTACACGGCCTCTTTCTCCAACAGCACCCGGTGCAAGGGGAATAAACAGCCGTTTTTTCCAATGAAAACATTCTTTCGGAGAACGTATGAAAGACGAAAATGCAGAAGCGACAAGCATCCAGCGCACCGGAGCGCCGCGTGAGCGCTCACCCTTTACCGTAGGACGAGAAAAAGGCTGGGAAGTCATCTTGCAGCACACCGGGGCCAACATGCTCAAGCGGGGCTTCGGGGTCAGCCTGGCGTCCGGCCTTGCAGACGCGGCTGCCATTGTTGTGAACGATCTTTTGCCTGCGAGCGGGGCAAAGGTTGTGGCCTTTGGCGGGTCCATGACCGTGCGCGAAGCAGGGCTGCTGGAATCAATCAAAGCGGTTCCAGGCCTTGAAGTCATGGACACCTTTGACATGAGCATCGGGCTTGAGGCCATGATCGAACTGCGCCGCAAGGCACTGCTCAGTGACCTGTTCATCTGTTCCGCCAACGCCCTTTCCCGCGACGGGCAAATGATTCTTGTGGACGGAATCGGCAACCGCACCGCAGCCGTGCAGTTTGGCCCGAAAAAAGTCATCCTGCTTGTGGGGCGTAACAAAATCTGCACAAACCTTGAAGAAGGCGCAAACCGGATCAAATATCTTGCCGCCCCGGCGAACAGCCAGCGCCTTAACAAAAAAACGCCCTGCGTCAAAACCGGCCAGTGCATGGACTGTAACAGCCCTGACCGGATTTGCACCTACTGGACTACCGTGCAGCGCAGCAATCCCGCCGGACGGATTCACGTAATTCTCATCGACGAAGAAACAGGCTTTTAGATAGCGTCGACACGAGTTTGAATTGTGTTCTCTGCCAAGGGGCGACAGGTTCATCAGGAGGAAGCGGACTCTTCCACCCCTCTTCGTCATAAAGCCCCCGGCAACGCAGTCCGACGGAAAGAAAACGGCGTTTTCCCTGGCGTTGTTGGTTGCGAAGAACCAGGAGAGGGCGGGATTGTTTTGCTCCCCCTTCCTGGGAGAATTTGCCATCTTGTTTGGGCCGGGCGCAAAAAAATTCCTCGGAAAATTACTCAGTATTTCCTTGGGAATGCTGCTTTTTTTGACCGGTGCACGGTTTTTGCCTCTGGCCCGCGCCCGGAATTGGAAACATGTTCTTTACAAGTGCGCGGATTCAAGGCATTTAATACTATCATTACTATGGCGTCGTGCATAGTGTAAGCTGGTTATAAAGCCTTCACCGCCAAGCAGCAGTTTTTTCGCGCCACAGGCGCGGCCGGCCTGTTTGGCATGTGTCGTTGGTGAGGATTCATTCCCGGTTACGCAGTGGTATTGCGCGGTGGCCACAGGCCAATTCATGTAACATTGTTCTTAGCAAGGAGGAGCAATGAAACGACTGACTCTCTTACTGGCGGGATTTCTCATGATCTTTTCGGTCAATGCGGCAATGGCCGCTGACGCCGCGAAGTTTCACATCGGGGTTTGCACGGGTACTGTTTCCCAATCTGAAGATGATTTGCGCGGCGCTGAAAACTTGATCAAAAAGTATGGCGATGTCGCCAGCGGAGGCATGATCAAGCATATCACCTACCCGGATCAGTTCATGACCGAAATGGAAACCACCATTTCTCAAATTGCTTCTTTTGCTGACGACCCCCTGATGAAAGCCGTTATCGTCAACCAGGCGATCCCCGGTACTACCGAAGCTTTTCGCAGAATTCGCGAAAAGCGTCCCGATATCCTTCTTTTTGCAGGTGAAGCCCACGAAGATCCGGGCGTCATCCAGACGGCAGCCGATCTGGCGGTCAACTGCGACAACATAGCACGCGGCTACCTGATTATTGAAGCTGCGAAAAAGCTTGGTGTTACGGACTTTGTGCATATCTCCTTCCCGCGCCACATGAGCTACGAGCTTTTGTCCCGCCGCCGCAATATCATGGAAGTGGCCTGCAAAGACCTTGGCCTGAACTTCCACTTTGAAACCGCGCCAGACCCCACGAGCGACGTGGGCGTAGCCGGCGCGCAACAGTTCATTCTTGAAAAAACCCCGGCCTGGATTGCCAAGTATGGCCCAAAGACCGCCTTTTTCTGCACAAACGACGCCCACACTGAGCCCCTGCTCAAGCGCATCGCCGAAGGCGAAGGGTACTTCATTGAAGCCGACCTTCCCTCCCCGCTCATGGGCTACCCCGGGGCGCTGGGTATTGAACTGGCCGACGTGGCTGGTGACTTCCCCGCCATCTTGAAGCGGGTGGAAGAAGCTGTGGTTGCCAAGGGCGGCAAGGGCCGCATGGGCACCTGGGCTTTTTCTTACGGTTTCACAACCTCCTACGCTCTGGGCGAATACGCCATCACCCTGCTGAACAAGGACGTGGACGCAAAAACCTTCCGCCGTCACTTCAAGCAGGAAGATGTGTTCAAGGCTTACTCCGACGCCACACCCGGTGCCACCTGGAGCGGCAATATGTACACCGACGTGAATACCGGCGTGCCGAGCAAAAACCACGTTCTCGTGTATCAGGATGACTATATTTTCGGCCAGGGCTACCTGAATGTGACAGACCTCACTGTACCGGAAAAATACTTCAGCATTAAATAGAAGCACATACAAATCAGGCGGGGAGAGGTAATCTTTCCCCGCCGTTTTTTCTGGCAGCGCCATGCTGGAAGCAGTGAGAGTATCAAGGAGTCGCGGCAAAGCGCTTGGCAGTAGCGAAAACAGCCTGCGACCGTTTGACGGCAAGGAATTGCGCGCAAATATCTGTAAGCGCTTCCACTACATGAAAAGCTCAAACCCAGCGTATGACAAACCGGGGGATGTCGCATGGTTCAGGAACCGTTGCTCCGCGTGGAAGGAGTGGGAAAAGCCTACTTTTCCAACAGAGTATTGAAAAATGTCTCGTTTACCCTTGGCAAGGGCCGTATTCTCGGACTGG
>JAJDIC010000084.1 GCA_030266525.1 Desulfovibrio sp. OttesenSCG-928-G15
TTTCAGTTGCACATACTGCCTGCGTATATCCAGGTCAGGCCGCTTTATTTCCACGACAAGACCGGCTGTGAGGCGTGATTTCAATTTATGGTCAAGCCCCGCGCAGACGGAAGGGTGGCAGTCAAAAGCAAGCGCCAGCAGCTTGTTGGACGAAGAAAAAGCATCAATCAGCGCGGCAAAAGCGTCCTGTAGTTCAGGCATAGACCCTATGCGCTGCATGTCGTCAATAAACAGGCATTGCTCGGACAATGAAAAGAAATTTCCCTTGAACAAGCTGGCGCTCTCAAGAAAGGCAATGTCTGAAAAAAGGCAACTCAAGCCCTGTGTTCTGACCGCATTGGCCATGGCGGCAAGCAGATGGGTTTTACCCACTCCGCTGTGCCCGTATATAACAAAGGGAGTGTAGGGAGGGCAGGTGGCTTTTTCAACTGATTCCTTCGCAGCGGCAAGCGGAAAGTCGTTTTTTCTGTTTACCAGAAAATTGTCCAGGGTGAAGTGCGCGTTTTCCTGTCTGTCTGTTTTGGAAATCGGGATAACTGAGGGTTTTGCCGTCTGTCCATGGCTATATTGCCCGCCATCGCTCTTGCCGTTGCGACCGTTACCGTTTTTTCTGTTTTCAGGTGTAGTGGCTTGTACACCGGAGTGTGCGTGCTGAAGGCCCGGCGCATGCGTGAATCCATTTTTATAGATAATGGGCATCCCGGTGGAAACAGCGCACACCTGTTCTTCAAATTTTGGTCTGGCCGTAGCCATAAACCAGTCCGCAAAAAAAGAATGCGGAAAGGCCACACTGATTACCTGCTTGTTTTCATCCACCTCCAGTTCAAGTGGATCATACCAGCGGGCAAGCTCGTGATGAGGGAAGGTTTTTTCCAGGTGTTTTCTAAGCGTATCTTTAAACACGTGAGCGCAACTAGGTAACAGGTCTTATGGAAGCGTTGGGACTTCCGCAAATACATTGCAGAAAAATCACTGCGTTACGAAAAAGCTCGGCAGTCTGCGGCGCAATGGGGTTGTATAGCATAAAAGATTAAGAGCTTCAATGCGGCTGTACCGGGAATTACCAGAACAGATGGAATATTTCCTTGGCACATGGAATTTTTTGGCGTGACTTTTTTCTGAATTTTTCTGTTTCTTTTCATTCTTGACCTTTGACCATTGAATACCGTAGCTTCCTGTGGGAAAACCCGGAAGGCGGGTGTTTTTCGCTGTGGCGTCCCGCCCTTTTTAATCAGGTGTTTTTATAAACCGTATGCGTGGAAAAGCTTCATGAGCCAGGTGTCACTTACCGCCAAATATCGGCCGCAAACATTTGCCCAGGTGGCAGGACAAGATACGGTCAAGGCCATATTGTCCCGCGCTTCGCTTGAGCAGCGGGTTGCACCGGCCTATCTTTTCAGCGGAACGCGCGGGGTTGGCAAAACCACCCTTGCCAGAATATTTGCCAAAGCCCTGAATTGCCGCAACGCTCCTACAGCGGAGCCATGTAACGTCTGTGACCAGTGCAGGGCGGTTACTGCGGGAAGCGCCGTGGACGTGGTGGAAATTGACGGCGCGTCCAACCGCGGCATTGATGACGTGCGCCGCCTGAAAGAAGTTGTGGGCTATGCGGCCATGGAAGGCGGCTACAAGATATTTATTATCGACGAAGCCCACATGCTTTCGCGTGAAGCGTTTAACGCGCTCCTTAAAACCCTGGAAGAACCCCCGGCCAGGGTGACATTTATCATGGCTACCACAGAGCCGCACAAATTTCCGGCTACAATCATCAGCCGCTGCCAGCACTATGTGTTCAAACCCCTTTCCGAAAACGGCCTTTCCCGACATCTGAGCGGTGTGCTGGAAGCGGAAAGCATTGAATTTGACCAGGCGGCTGTCAGGCTTATCGCCAGAAGAGGCGCGGGCAGTGTGCGTGACTCCATGTCGCTGCTCGGCCAAGTGCTTGCCCTGGGTGAAGGAAGCCTCAACGAAGAATCGGCCCGGAGCGTTCTCGGCCTTGCCGGGCAAGAGTCTTTTCTGGCTCTTTTGCATGCCTTTCAGGTCTCTGACCCTCTTGCCATTTCCCGGCAGTTGCAACAGCTTCTGGATCAGGGCCTGGACATCGGTTTTTTTCTCAGGGAACTGGCCGGATTGTGGCGCAATTTGTTCATGCTGTGCCAATCGGGCGAAGCAGCTCTGTCTGTAATTGATCTGCCCGAAAACGAAGCCCGCAGATATCTGGAAGCGAGCCGGGATTTTTCCCTGCAACAAATTCACGCCTGCTGGCAAATGACTCTTGAAGGGCAGCGCCGGGTGCTGACAAGCCTTGAACCGGCCCAGTCGCTTGAATTACTTTTGCTGAACCTTGGCATGCTTCCAAGACTGATTTCCCTTGAAAAACTTTCCGGAGCAGCAAGAAGCGGCCTGCCTTCTGACAAGGGTAACAAAGGCAGCCAGGGCGGCAGCCAGGGCGGCGGGCAGGGCAGCAATACGGGCGGCAGCAGGAGTGAAGCTTCTGGCGGTGGTAGTAATCTGCCTGCCATGGGCACTGGCGGAACCAGCAGTACGGGCGAATTATCAAGTCGGGTTATCGGGAAAAAGGCACAGCCCGACAACGGCGTCTCTTTTGCCGCTCGGTGCGATACCCCTGTTGTAAAAGAAGAAAGCCTTGCGTCGCCTGCGCAGCAAGCGCCTGAACAGCGAAAGCAGCCGGAAAAAACGGAGCAGCCGGAGCAAGTCGGGCAAGCGACAAGCCATATAGCGCGGGCAGAGCCTGCCAGGGAAGATGCTATCCCCCCGGATGGAGCGCCTCCTTTTGATCCGGAAAGGTACGAAGGCGAACTGGCTTATGTGGAAGCCTCACAGCCGGACGTGATGGCGGCGATACCTGATGAAAGCGCATCAGAGCCGGAATTTGCTCCGGCTCACGGCCCGGAGCTTTTGGCAGAAAAAGGGGCCGGAATGGAAGTTCCCCTACAGCCGGAAGGTGAAAATTTCCACAGTGAAACTCCCGGTAATGACCCGGTGCTTGAGCAACTGAGCGCAGCTCCGGTTGAAGAGCTGACCACAGCCCACGCCGAACAGGCCGTATCGTACCCGGAATGGGATGATTTAATAACTTATGGTAAACTTACCGAATGTGCGCCATGGATGCTGTCTTTGTTAAAAAGATTAGATGGAAAATGGATTAACGGTAAGTTACTTATTGAAGCTCATGACAAATTCGCGCAAGAGCGCTTTGCAGAGCCCTCCATCCGTGAGCAGATGGAAGGCATTTTCAGGGGCTGGTGCGGTCATGTGCCTGAATACACCGTGAGCGCCAAAGAAATTGTGCGTAAAAGCCGGGACGAATTGAAAGCCGAGGTCATGGAACACCCTCTGGTCAAGGAAGTGCAGCAGCATTTTGGTGGGTATGTGATTGATTTCGGTTCTGTGCAGTAAAGACCATTCCCGGTACAGTAAGTTATAACGCTGCTAACAGCAGAGAAACCACGAATCAGGACAGTATATGAATGTATTTGAACTTATGAAGCAGGCGAAAGACATGCAGGGAAAAATGTCCCAGCTTCAGGAAGCGCTTGGCTCGCAAAGTGTGGAAGGCACCAGCGGCGGCGGCATGGTACGCGTGACCTGTACCGGCAAAATGGATATCCTTTCCGTCACCATAGACAAGGCCACCGTTGATCCGGAAGATGTCGGCATGCTGGAAGATCTGGTCAAAGCCGCCGTCAATGACGCATTGCATCAGGCAAAAAACTTGGCTGCGCAAGAAATGAGCAGCCTTACCGGCGGACTGAACATTGCCGGTCTGTTCAGCTGACAAGCGCACAGACACACGCCATGCAAAAAATTCCCGAACCGCTCAAAGCCGTTGTGGATCAACTGGCCCGCCTGCCCGGACTCGGCCCGAAATCTGCCTTGCGTTGCGCCATGTCTTTCCTGAAATGGCCCGAAAGCGAAACACGCAGGCTTGGCAACGCCATTTATGCCCTGCGCGACAATCTGCATTTATGCGCCCGCTGCGGGGCGCTGTCTGATACCGATCCTTGCGCGCTTTGTCTGGATCCTACCCGGTCAGACGATACCTTGTGCATCGTCGCTGACTGGGACAGTATGCTCACCCTGGAAGACGGCGGCTTTTATCAGGGACGGTTCCTTATTCTCGGCGGTCTGCTTGCCCCGCTGGACAACATGAACCAGGAAAGTCTCGACCTGGACCGCCTCGACAGGCGCCTTGCCGATCAGTCAATCATGGAAGTCATTCTCGCTCTTGGCGCAACAGTTGAAGCTGAAAATACCGCCTCTTTCATTCGTACCAGAGTACAAGCCCGTTATCCGCATATTCGCGTTTCCCGCCTGGCTCAGGGCATTCCGCTTGGCGCGGAAGTCAAATTCATGGACAAGGAAACCTTGCGCCAATCTCTCAAGTTCCGGCAGGATCTGTAAGTGAGCAAAAAGAAAAGCCAGCCCTTTTTTCCGCCCCCGGATTTACCGCTGACCGGTGTTGAATCGCACGCCCACCTGAACAGCAGGCAATTTGCGCCCGATATTGACGCTGTTATGCAAAGGGCGACAGACGCGGGCGTGGCCCAGATTATTCAGGTTTTTCTCAGCCCGGAAGCCTGGGCCGAAGGCAAAGGGTATTTCGACGCCTACCCTCACGTGTATTTCATTCTCGGCACCCACCCCACGGAAGCCATGAATTACTCTGACACCGTGGAAAATGGTATTGCAGATGCTATTAGCAGCGATAAGCGCATCCGGGGAATAGGCGAAATCGGGCTGGATTATTACTGGAAAGATTGCCCGCCCGAAGTGCAAAAGCAGGTATTCGTGCGCCAACTGGCCCTGGCCAGACGGCTTTCGCTGCCCGCCATTATCCACTGCCGGGAAGCAGAAGGCGACACTTTGAGCATTCTGGAAGAGAACGGCTTCAAAAATTACCCTGTTCTTTGGCACTGCTTTGGGGGCAACACCGGCATGGCGCAACGCATCATAGACAACGGCTGGCACATTTCCGTTCCCGGCCCGGTTACCTTTCCGGCTAACCAGGCCCTGCGCGAAGCGGTAGCCGCCATCCCGCAAGAACGCCTGCTGGTGGAAACAGACTGCCCCTACCTTTCTCCGGCCCCTCTTCGCGGCAAA
Organism: Desulfovibrio sp. OttesenSCG-928-G15; assembly: GCA_030266525.1. The sequence continues at coordinate 5,125 of JAJDIC010000084.1, forward strand.
CGCAATGAACCGGCAAACCTCGGCTACACCATAGCAGCCATGGCAGAAGCACGCGGCGTAAGCCCTGAGGAACTCTGGACCCAATGCGGCGACAATGCGCGGCGGTTTTTTGGTATTGTTGCTTCTGGTGCGGTGTCTGCTCAATAAGGCCCACTTCACTTCGCCTCATTGAGCGGAAGACAGCAAAACAAAAAACCTGTTTTTTGCTTTGCTCCCGCCGCCAAAAACGGCGCGGACCCGGGCGGCTGGGGTGACCCCCTTCGCAAACCCCATTTGTTGTAGCGGATGGGGTACTAGAATACAGAGCTTTTTCCTTTGGTGAGGCTCTCGGTAAAGCGCATTTTTTAGGAGAGCACCCATGTTGACTATTCTGGATTATGAGGCAGGCAACCAGACCAGCGTGTTGCTGGCCCTGCGCTCGCTTGGCATTCCCGCTGTTATCACCGCTGACCCTGCTGTGATTAATGATTCCTCCGGAGTAATTTTTCCCGGTGTCGGCGCGGCTCGGCAGGCCATGGATCTGTTACGTAGAACTGGTCTGGACGCAGTGCTGCGATCAGTGGTCGAAGAAGGTAAACCCCTGCTCGGAGTATGTCTTGGCTGCCAGATCCTGCTTGAGCACAGCGAGGAGAATGATACCCCCACCCTCGGCATCATCCGTGGACGTTGCAAACGCTTTCCCGAAAGCCTTCGCGATGAAGACGGCCTGCCCATTATCATCCCGCATATGGGCTGGAACGGCTATTCCCTGCGTAAGGATTCCCCGCTTTTTGACGGCATTGCAGCCAACGCGGAGTTTTATTTCGTGCACAGCTTTTATGTGGAAACAGAGCCTGATCTGGTTTTGGCAACCACGTATCACGGAATGGAGTTTTGCTCCGCCTACGGCAAAGACGGCTTGTGGGCCGTGCAGTTTCACCCGGAAAAAAGCGGCAAAAGCGGGTTGCGCGTTCTCGCCAATTTCTACACCTACTGCCTGGGGAAACGCTGATTTTTTCCGTCTGGACTGCGTTACTGCGACTTTTGTAAAGGCAGGCTGGACTCTTAGGTCCTGCCTGCCTTTACAAAAGTCGCGCGCCTTGCCAGACGGAAAAACTCAGCGTTTCCCCGGCTCTCGCCGATATTGGTAGAGAAGAGAAGAAAAAGGTTTGCTTCGCTCCCTTTTTTGGGAGAGGCAGAAACTGGGAAAGGGTTTGCTTCGCTCCCTTTTGATGGGAAGCGGGGTGTTCAGTTTTTTTGGGAAAGTCGCGCGCCTTGCCAGACGGAAAAACTCAGTGTTTTCCAAGGAGTTCGAAGTGTTTTCCTTCGTATTTGATAATACCATCAGCCTGCATGGCGCTGAGCTCGCGGGACAGGGCGCTGCGGTCTACACACAGGTAATCTGCGAGTTCCTGGCGGTTAAACGGGATTTCTATGGTGGTGCTTCTGTCCATAACCGCTTGGGTTGAGAGGAAGGAGAGCAATTTTTCCCTCGTGCTTCTTTTGGAAATATGCTCAATTTTTCTGGTCAGTAAAATGTTGTTGCCCGCCAGCATCTGGAGCATGTTCCGGATCATTTTGATATGAAAAGCGCATGACGACGAACAGGTGGTCACTATTTTTCGGTAGTCAATCAGCATGATTTCGGAATTTTCCGATGCGACAACGCTCACAGGCAAAGAATCTGTCTGCGCACAGGAAAAGGCTTCTCCGAACAATCCCCCCGGGCCTACATGCGAAAGGATGGTCCGCTGTCCGTCCAGATCGTCCATCACAACCCGCACCCCGCCTGTCAGGACAATGCCTACCGAAGTGGCCCTGTCGCCAACCATGAAAACAAAATCGTCCCTGGAATAGCTTTGACGTTTCGCCTGCATACATAGCAGCATGGCATCGACGTGGTTTCCGTCAATATCAGCGAAAAGCGGATTGTGCTCTAAGGCGCTGTGTATGGACAAACATCCTCCTCGCGTTGCAAATGCAACGACAAATACTGCATAACTATGGTACGTGATCCACAGCAAGTCAATCTGAAAAAATGTTTTTACAGACGTTGCATCTCATTTCGGCGGTAGGTATACCAAGGCAGCACTGCTGTATAAACCATTTTTTCCGAAGTGAGTAACCATGCTGAGTAAACGCATCATTCCCTGCCTTGACGTGCGTAACGGCAAATTGACAAAGGGCGTCAAGTTCAAGGGTAATGTCGATATTGGCGACCCGGTGGAAACCGCCAGGCGTTATTATGACGAAGGCGCGGACGAAATTGTTTTTTACGACATCACGGCCTCGGCCGAAGGAAGAGGCATTTTTCTTGATGTTGTGGAGCGTGTGGCTGCTGCCATTGCCATTCCTTTTTCCGTTGGCGGCGGCATAACAAGCGTCGCCGACATGCGCTCTGTGCTTCTGGCCGGTGCGGAAAAGATTTCCATCAATTCCGCTGCCGTGAAAAATCCTTCTCTCATAAGCGAGGGCGCGGCCGCCTTTGGTTCCCAGGCCGTGGTTGTGGGTATGGACGTAAAACAGGTGGAAAAACGCCCGGATATTCCTTCCGGCTACGAAGTGGTTATCCACGGCGGGCGCACCTTTATGAATGTGGACGCGCTGGCTTGGGCAAAACGCTGTGAATATCTTGGCGCGGGCGAACTTTGCATCAATTCCATTGATGCGGACGGCACAAAGGAAGGCTATGAGCTTACCCTGACCAGGGCCATTGCCGACAGTGTGCGCATACCGGTAATTGCCTCCGGCGGGGCCGGTTCACCGCAGCATATGGCCGATGCGCTGACACAGGGCCATGCTTCGGCAGCCCTGATAGCCTCTATTGTTCACTACGGTCAGTATACCATTGGCCAGATCAAGGAACACCTTGCAAAAGAGGGCTGCAAAGTGCGCCCGCTTGCGGTGTAGGCGGAAAAAAAACTGCTGTCCGGATAAGGGGCATGTGCCCTGACCATTCCGGACGGTTTGCAATATCCCGATTGAACATACCAAGGAGAGCCCATGAACGACTATCCCAAGGCAAAAGGCAAATGGCAGCTCGCGCTGGCAGCTTTTGTGGCCGGTATGGTTGCCGTGGCGGGTATGGCCCTTGCTGTCAAGGGCACTGATCAGGCTGCGTTTTGTGGCAGTTGCCATGCCATGAGCGAAGCGGTCTGGTCACATAAACAGAGCGTGCATGCGCAATTTGACTGCAACGAATGCCACACGCCAAGTTCCTTACCTGCCAAGCTGCCTTACAAAGCCAAGGTCGGCCTGCACGACATTTATGTCAGCACCTTGAGCAAGGTGCCAGACACCATCCACACCACCGAAGACATGAAGGACGTTATCCAGGCAAACTGCAGACGCTGTCACATAAGCACCACCATGAATGTTGCCATGGACAGCAAACCCTACTGTACCGACTGCCACCGCAGTGTGCCGCATAACAAGAAACTCCCCATTGACAGAAGGAAGGCCGCCGATGTCTAGCAACAAATATATTCTTCTCGCTCTCGCCCTGTGTGGCGTGATAACGCTTGGTGTTTTCGGGTGCTCCGAGGCCGAACCACCCCTGACCCCGACCTATAAAACCGGCCTTGACCGCAAGGAACTCAGCA
>JAJDIC010000085.1 GCA_030266525.1 Desulfovibrio sp. OttesenSCG-928-G15
GTTTCATTAGTGATTTGATTAGTGATGGACTCAAAAATAGACGCTGCTCCCGTGTCTACTCCGAGGTCGTGCAGGTAGTTTTCTGTGGTCTTGAGGTTGGCGTGCCCAAGTATTTTTTGAACCCGCCGAGGGTCGTTAAACTGTGTCGCCATGAAGTGGCGCAGGCAGTGCGCGGTAAACAGGGGAACTTCGGCTTGCTTGCATATATCCTGGAACAAGTATTTGATAGCGTCGCTCTGTCGCGTGTACTGGTCGCCAGTCAGGGGATTGGTAAATACATATACCTCTGCACCTGTGCGCTGCTCGTTGAGCCGTGATAAAATGGAATAAAGTGTATCGCTCATGGCAATACGTCTTGCTTCCCTGTCGCCTCCTCTGCGTTTGGAGGTCCACAAGCGCACAACTCGTCGATCAAGGTCAACATCCTCCCACGGCATTTCCCGAATCTCTGAAATACGAGCAGCGGTGTGGAGTAAGGTTAGAATAAAATCTTGCTGAAACGGATTGGCTTTTTCGAGACACTTCGCAATATGTTCTTTTGGAGGGACATACCGAACGTGCTTTGTCACAGAGAATGGTTCTATCTGGCGGGCAGGGTTTGCCGAAGCATGGCCCTCTATTTGCGCCCATGACCACAAGGCCGAAAGCTCTATACGGTATTTGTTGGCTGTTTTGCGGGAAATTTCTTTGGCGTACTTGGAGAGAAAAGGCTTTATATCGTCGCGCACAATGCCCCTGAATAACACATCTGGCCCGACAAATTTTATGAATTTTTTTAAGACACCTTTTTTATAGCAAAGGGTGTTCTTCTTCCTGCGCTCTTCAACGTCAAGAAGGTAAAGGGTCGCAACCCTCTCTAAATCCAAATCTGGTTGCGTGGAGATCGAGGTCGGCTGTTGAAAATCCTTTTCCCACTGGTGGGCTTCCAGCCTGCTTTTGAACCCGGCCTTTACCCCCACCTTTGCGCCGTCCTGATACACTTCCGCTAGATACCGAACGCCCTTTTTTGTCTTGTACTTCGACACCGCCATGCGCAACCTCCGTCAATGCTGTAGCTTCCCATAAAAAGCGGGCAGAGCGCAAGGTGGTGCCGCCACCCATTAGAATATGTGGAAGTTTGCGCCACGACTTGCGGAAAGTCTCGCGGCTCACCTTCATCTTTTCGCACATTTCTTCTGGTGTAAGAAATTCCATAGCCATCTCTCCCCCCAGCCTACGCCGGGCCTATTCGTCGTTGTTGGTGGTGATGGGTTTGGGGTGGTGCGCGGGGCAATCCCGAACAAATGCCTCGCCATTCGGAAGGAAACACGTCACTTCACCATCGTCATACCTGCGTGTTCTGAATGCGGCAAAGGGTACCGGGAGTGGTACCGCCCCATCCGGCCAGCGGCAACTTCCAAGAGTGAAGTTTCCAGACGTGGTTTCCCACTCCCCGCACCACTTACAGTTCAAGCAATTCTTGGCGGTGGGCATGGCTACTTCCTTGTTGCACAGTGGATTGCGAAAGCGCAGAGGGCAAAACAGCCCACAATATATACACACGCTACTATGGAAGAATCTTCCATCATGGCCTATTCTCCTTCCTCGTCATCGTCGCCCCAAATACCTTCCACGATTTCGCATACCTTCGCGCGGGCCGCTGGTGTAAATTGTGAAAACTTGGCCCACGGGAGTTCGTCCTGAAAATCGAAAACGAAGGTGCGCACGTCATACCACAGGCCCCCGTAAACGAACGAACAGAACAGGGCTTCGCGGACAGATGCACAATCGAGGCATGTCTTGAAGCTGCCGGGAGTTCCTTCCCATATACCGGACTCGTAGCAGTACATTTCCCCCGGCAGTATCTTGCGTCCACACTCGAAACACTTATGTTCTTTTCGGGCCTTGCGGTTCACGGAATTAAAGGCTTCGGGCATGCCGTCAGCGTTCCAGTTGCTATCGATTACACAACTCATGGCCTATTCTCCTTCCGGCGCTGCGGGCTTCATAAACACCAACCAATGCGTCCCGGCCTTCTTGCCGGACGTGTTCCCAAACAACGGCTGATGCGGCGTAAGCACCAAAACCTCGCGCAATTTCACCTGTGTTTCGTTCCACTTAAAGACCAACACGCCGCCATCCTCCAGGACGCGGAAGCACTCGCGGAACCCCGCCCGCAAGTCTTCCCGCCAATCGTGGCCAAGCACGCCATACTTGGCGGCAAGCCACGACTTTGCCCCGGCCCTGACCATGTGCGGCGGGTCGAACGTCACCAGCCGGAACGTGTTGTCGGCAAAAGGCAGGGCGCGAAAATCCATCAGCATATCAGGGTGGACATGAATTACCCGCTTGCCGTCAGTTTTGCCGTGTGAACGGTCGGTGACGGTCAAGGTTTCGGCCCGGCAGTCACCAAAGACCACAACGGGGTTTTGCCGGTCAAACCACATCATGCGGCCACCACAGCAGGGGTCGAGGATTTGCTTTTGGGTGTTCATTCTGCTGGCTCCGGCGCTGCGGGTAAAGGTTTCCATGCGTCAGGGTCCAGCATCATGTCGTAGACATTGCGCCAAGTACCCATCTTGTCCCACCGAGCGGCTTGCACCAAGCAAATAGACTGCATGCTGTAGGTCAGGATGAACGTCCCATCTTTCGGAGCCGTATCCATCGGTTGCCACCCCTGAGCGCGGCGGTTCCAGGCGGCGATGGCGGATTCAGGGGTGGAACTTCCGACAACCCCTTGGTATTTCCCGCCACACCTTATGCAGTTGACGAAATAAAATACGTTCTGCGTCCATCCTTCCTCGGCGGCGTAGTCTGGGTCGTACGTTGTAGTTCCAACGCTTGCCTTACCCCCGCAAAAGGGGCACGGCATAAGTTCGGGGTTATTCATGGTTTTGTTCCCCTAACACCGCCAACCGCTTGTGCTGACGGGTAAAAAACGCCCAATGGTGCTTAAGCGCCACCACGCCTATATAGTCGCAATCCTCGGTCCAGCATTCGTACGCGTCCTCACCAAGACTGCGGGTCCGCTTGCGACAGCCGGGACATAGGGGGTTGTGGCGTTTGTCGTCTTTCATGGTATCCTCACATCGCCGCTTCGACGGCAACTTTCGCGTTTGCTTCAAACACCGCTCTCGCAAACCCTGCCGGAGTAGCAGCCCGCAAATTCGCCCGGTCTTCGCTCGGCGGCAATAAATGCATACGGCTACCTTGCTCTGGCGGCATGGGGCGCTTGTCAGGCATCACAAAGCCCCCCCCGGTCCAGAGGCATGTGCGCTTGGTGTACAGGTCGTCTTCGCCACCGGGATAGCCTGCGTAATCGCAAGGATTGAACGTGTGGTCAGGCTTGCGCCAGTAACTTGATACCGTGCTTACCGGGTTTTCGATCATGTACGGTGCGCCGGTCCACTCAGCGATGCGAATAGCCTGATAGAATAGCCGGATAGCCCCGGACAACGCACCCAATCCTTTGTCTTGAAACCACCGTGCGCCAGATACCGCCACGTCCGTGCAGGGCGGGAAGAACGCCGCGAATGATATCTCCCCACGCGGAGGCAACCAATCCAGCATGTCCGCGCCAACCTTGATAATGTTGCCCTCGCGGTGTTCCCCGGCAGGGTGCTGGAGGTCCACGCAGTAGCATGTATACCCGGCATCGGCCCAGGGGCGTACCATTGTGGTGGTGTAGTCAAAGCAGCTTATGACTGTTCCGGGCATTGTTCCTCCAGCGCGGCCAGGTTTTTGCGGGCTTCGTGCGCTACTCCTATTGCATGCACCGATGACGCACACATTGCTTGGTAGGCCGGACCATGCATTTTACCTACAAAAGTTCCTCGGAATTTACCGCACTCCATTTCCCATTCCAACGCCTCCACCAACTCCCCCTGCGCCGCGTTGACGGCTTTCAGGTGGGCAAGCTGACGCCACAGACATTCGGGCAGCGTTTCTATGGTGTCCACGCCTGCGGTGGATTCAGGGCCACAAAACTCGGCAAGGACGTCCTCAATGGCCTTTTGGTCCTGCGCGGCGGCTTCGCGTAGGCGGGCGTTTTCGGCTTTCATGCGTTCGTCCTGTTCCCGCGTTTCCTCAAGGCAGTTGGAGTACCCCACGTTACAGTAATGCCGTTCGGCATCTGATAGCTGTGCCTTCAGGTCTGTAATTTTGCGGTTGAGCTTGGCGTTTTCGGCGCGGAGGGCGTCGTTGTCCGCTTCCCGAATGTAGACGTGAACGCGAATCGGTGGCTTCCACTCTTGGGCACTAGCCAACCTCCGGTCAACATCGTCCCTTGACGGATGAAAAGAAACGCCGCCGCTTGTTACAGTGAGGTACGGAAAGTCCTGGGAATCAAAACTAGACAGGTCCATCTTCTTTTCCTCCGAGCGCCTCGCGGCCTTTGGGGGGTATGTGAAAATGGATGCCCCCATTGTTTTTGCGCCAAAACTCAAGCAGTCCTTTTCGGCGTAAGGCATTTAATGTGCTGGCATTCCAAAAGGACGCGCTGTGCAGCATTTGTGCTGCCTCCAACGCCTTCCGCATTGCCGGGGTTAGCTTGGGCTTGATCATACGCACCCCCCGCAGCACCCCAAAGGAACATTTGCGTTAACCATATCCACGACAGCGGGACGCAGGATTTCGGGAAAGTTATCCGGAAAATCTACGCGCCACTCCCCGGCAGAAATATGCTCCATCCATTCATCATCAAACAAAACGGCTCCCCCGGAAGAAAGGCAGTGGTCCCACGAAAATTCTTCGTTTCCCGCCTTAAACTTCAAGGTGCCCGAGCAGAGATTGGGGTAGCTGCCGTCGTAGGAAATGAACACTATCTGCCCACCCATCACGCACCCCCTCGCGCCGCCATAGTTTCAACTCGCACCGGATGAGCATCGGCGGTTATCACAACCAACGCCGAAGGAAACGGCGCACTAGAATCAGCCCCAACAAACCGCACCCGGCCTGCCAAAAACACTACTGTCACACCTGGCCGCATGACATAACCATGCCACCACTTGTTATCCGTGCGGGACGCGACCAGGGCGACTACAAGCTTGGCGCGTCCGGCCTGCACCTCGGCATGGGCTTTTGCCAGCCATTTGCCGGGTTCGGACTTGTACGGTGGATTACACCAGCATGTGCCGAACCACGGGCTACGCAATCCATCGTATGTCGGGTCATAAAAGGCGTCACACTTGGCGTTATGGGGTAACGCGCACACATCAAGGTCAAACGGCCCCCATTTTTCATTACACCGGGCAAACAATTCTGGCGGGGTTTCCCAATCCATCTTGTCGGATTTGTAGTGGACGGGGTTCATGATTTCGCTCCTTCGCGGGCTTGGGAGGCTGCCCATTCAAGCCAACACGCCTTCTTTTGTTCCGCCGTAGAGCTTACACAGCCTCGGTCTTCTGGATTGGCGCATTGGTTATACATGTCCGGGCAATAAGATTTCGATATCAATACGTCAGCCAGCCAATCCCTCTGTGCTTCCGCTTCCTTGGCGCGGTCAAGGGCTTCACTTTTTGCCAGCCCTTCTACGGTTCGTTGGTCCATAACTTCGCTGAGGTATTTCTCGGCTCGGTCTGCCCGTGCCTCCAACCTCCGCGCATACTCCAACAGCGCGGCTATGTCGGCGGGGGCTGCGGCTATAAAGTCGGCGTCTGCCAGGTTGTATACACTCGCCAAAAAGTTGCCGCTCTCGTCGTCTGCGATGCGGTATTTCCGCGCACACCAGTCTTCGGAGACTCCGAATTTTCCCGGCGTAGCAGCCGCCAGCCGCGCCGATATGGCGTCAAGGTCGGGGTTTTTGGGGGTGGGGTTAGGCATGGGATGGCTCCTATTTCACCAGTTTCAACAAGCTGGCCTGTTCGTTTCGCGGTGTAACAGCGTACATAGATTCTTCGGCCTTCAACCTGTTCTGCGCTCTAGACATGGACTCTTCCCTTTTCTTGCGACGCTCACAGTATTGGCCGTAATCCGTAATCCAATCGGCAGCAGCTTCGGCATTTTCCCTTGCCGTCTTTTCAATTTTTTCTTTCCACTGCGCGGGGTCGAATGGGATACGTTTCTTTCATATTCAGCTTGGCCCACAAGCTCTTGCTGATAGACTTCATACTTGGGGCAGCCCCACATTCCTAAGGCCACCACTGCCGAGCAAAAGAAAAGCAAAAGTGCTGTTACTATTCCGGGCATCTTCTATCCTTCCCGCGTTCAGAGGCGCGGACCTCGTTGGGGGGGTTACTCTTTGCCAGCCGCAGCCACGGAATCCTTGCGGAATTGCAGCAGCAACTTGCCAAGGTCTTTGCTTGTGGCCCGCGCTCTTTTGGCCGCCGCCTTCCAGCCGTGGGCCTGCTCTTTGGTCTTGGCGAGGTCGGTCTGAAATGCTGCCATGGCTGTTTCTATTTGGCTGATTGTGTTTTGCATTGTTGTCTCCGATGGTGTTTGTTGTGAACAGGTGGGGACTATCCCCAAATTACGCGCCTTATTGTTTCCGGCTCGTACCCGGCTTCTTTCAAGGTAGATGCTGCATATCCTTTGATGGCTACGATAATCTCTTCTTGCTCTTGCGGTTCCATGCGTTTCCATTCCCGGTGCTTTTTAATGTTACTGGGGGGGTAAACGGTATGGTCGAATCGCGTATGAGCATTTCGCACCAATCGATCGCAGCTTTTTCGAGTCGCTTTATTGCTATGGGGTTGCGAACTACGCGCTTGTTCATAGGTTTTCCTTTTCCCGGCAGGCTAGAACGGCACACCGTCCATGCCGCTCGCTTCAGATGGAAACTCGTTCGGCCTTTGCCGGTCCTCTTGCCGAGTGCTGCCTCTCACGTTACCTTGCGCCTGGCTCTGGCCTTGGCCTTTCCGGCTGAGAAACTGCACGCGCTGGACTTTCACTTCGGTGCTGTAGCGGTCCTGGCCTTGCTGGTCTTGCCATTTTCTGGTTTGCAGGCTGCCTTCCACGTAAACGAGACTGCCCTTTGCGAGGAAGTTCGCGCAGTTCTCGGCAGTTTTCTGGAACGTGATAGCTGTGTGCCATTCCGTGCGATCTACCTTGTTGCCGTCGCGGTCTACGTAGGATTCGTCTGTGGCTATGCTCAGGGTGCAGATGGGCATGCCAGCTTGTGTGTATTTCAGCTCGGGGTCGCGTCCGATGTGTCCTATGAGGATTACTTTATTGACCATTGCCGTTCCTTATTTTTTCAGCGATTTTGACCGCCATTTTATAGGCCTCGGCACAGCGGTTGCGCAGTTTGGAAATCTCTGCTTCGTCACGCTCCACACGGATGATGCGTAGTTGCCCACCCTCGGGGAAACGCGGGTCGAAGCTGACAAAATCAATCCACTGCAAGCCGTAAATCCACATGTAGCCGTGTACTTGGTAGATGTAATTGACCATCAGGTTTTCGTCGGCGTTGGCGTGGATGATGGAGTTGTGCGGGCACTTTATTTCAATGCCGCCCACATGCCCGACAAGGCCGTCCATGGTGCCGCCCACATAGGCGAGGTCAGGAGCTGACCGAAATTCTGCCAGGCGTACCGTGGAAAGCGTTTTGCTTTCATACTCGCAGCGGGCGTCACTTTCGTGCTCTATTCCCCATGCGCAGGACGCTCCGCTGTTCCCCTCTTCGGGGCGCTCTACTCCGGCCAGGTCCAGGGCGAGTTGGTTGACTACGGCCAGGGCGGTTCCGCCGAACGGCTCCTTTTTGCCGGGAGTCATAAGCGCCTTGAAGGTACTCGGTGTTAAATATCCAGGGTTAGGCACTGGCGGACTCCTTTTGCAGCCGTGCGGCGTTCTGGTCTGTCAGGAGGCGGTGCTTCCTGATGGTTTCAATGCTTGTTTCTCCCCGCGCCATTTTCTGCACAGCGGCGGTCCACTCCCCGGAAGATGGGGTTAGTTCCGGCATGGCAGCGGTGGGCTCCTTCGGGCGGATGCGCAGGCAATCTACGGTTTCACCCTTGAACTTGGTCGTGTCGCCGTAGACCTTGACCTTTCGGCCTGCCCACATTTCGATATGTGGGGTGCCGTACATCTTTGCCAAGGTTTTGCTGTTCGTGACGTTCAGAACCATGGGCTTTGTGTCGCGCTCCACAAACTCGGCCACCAAACACAGGTCTTTTTTGCTTGAGTTCGGCACGGGAACTTCGCGGCGTCCGACATTCCGAATTGTCAGAATGCGCTCCTCGCCGGGGGAAAGATCGCAGGCGGCGAAATAGTCCGACTTGAAGAACTCGCGCCAGTGGGTCAGTTTTTCGCTCATTGCCGCTGTTCCTCATGGCTGGCATTGAACGCTTTCGGGGTAGGGAGCAGGTCGTTAATAATCTGTTCGATTCTCTCTGCTCCCGCCCCTATCAGGCTCAGAGTGCAGGATTTATTGCATCCGATTCTCGAGACTCGCTGTTCTTCGCAGGTCCCCTTAATTGCTGCTGCTAGGTCTGCAACTTCGTAGTAAGCCTTGACCAGGGTATTGAGGGTGACACCCTTGTCGTCGTCGTTCAGGTAAAAGATTTTGTCGCTCATTTCGCGCCCTCCACGACCGGAAGAACGTACTCCCCGGCAGCAATGTCCAGTTTGTCGCGTAGAAGGCGGAAGACAATAGTCGCGCCGTTAGTAACGTCTTCGCCAAGCGTGAAATCTGTGTCGCGAAAAGCTATAAAGTCATGCAGGAAGGCTGCAATATCCCTGGCGTCTGAAAGACTTTGCGCCGGTTGAT
>JAJDIC010000086.1 GCA_030266525.1 Desulfovibrio sp. OttesenSCG-928-G15
CTTTTTCTCTTACACTCTTCACCAACAGCGAGACCCGGGTAAACGCTGGATTTTTCCGTCTGGCAAGGCGCGCACCTTTTTTGAAGAGGGGCTGGACTCTTCCGTCCTGCCCCTCTTCAAAAAAGGTGCAGCAACGCAGTCCAGACGGAAAAAGCCAGCGTTTACCTATTTGCCGTGGAGGGCGTTGACTACTTCCTGCACCACCCTGTCGCCCTGCTCGGTGGGTACCTGGCATGTACCGACACGCAGGTGACCGCCGCCGCCGTAAGACAGCATCAGGGTGCCCACGTCGGCGGAGCAGGTTCTGTTCAGGATGGAGTGACCCACTGTGAGCACCACGTTTTGCTTTTTCAGGCCCCAGATTACCATCACGCTGACGTTACAGGTGGGATACAGGCCGTACAGGGCAAAACGGTTACCGGAAAAAATTTCCTCTTCGCCGCGCAGGTCCACGAGCAGTACGTTGTCTTTGAGCGTGGCGCAGCGCCTGACCATTGCCTCAAAATCTTTTTGCTGAGCGAAATAGCGGGTAGTGCGTTCCACGACATCCGGTTCGGCCAGAATTTCATCGGCAGTCATTTTGGCGCAATAGTCAATCATTTCCAGCATCAGTTGATAGTTGCTGATGCGGTAATCGCGGTAGCGACCAAGGCCGGTGCGCGGGTCCATGATCAGGCCGAGCAGTACCCAGCCGGTGGGGTTGGTAATTTCTTCCGCATTCAGACGCCCGCTGTCCACTTTGTCAACAGCGGCCATCATGACATCCAGGTGTTTGGGGAAAGATTCGTGCCCGCCGTAGTAGTCCCAGATAACCCTGGCGCAGCTTGGCGCAATCTTGCTGCAGCCCTTGTATTCCACTTCGTCGCCCAGGCGTTCGTTTTCGCTGGAGTGGTGGTCAAACCAGATGCCGCAACCGGGAACATAGGGCACGTTGGCCAGAATATCGTCTTGGGTAATCTCGACCAGCCCGTCCTGCAGGTCTTTGGGGTGCGCGAATTTGTATTCGGAGATCATGCCCAGGCTTTTCAGCAGTACGGCACAGGCTAGGCCGTCAAAATCAGAACGAGTAACAAGGCGCATGGCCCCTCCTCTTCAAAAATAGTAAAATGTGATCCGTCGTGTATATATGCCCGAAGCTGTGCCGCCACGGGACCCAAAAAACAAAACCGCTTGCGCGGAAAAGCAAAATGGCTGTCTGCGTTTTTGTTGTAGCTGATGATACTTCTTGGCTCGTTATTTTGCAAGTAAAGCGCATAGCGCTGCCAAGCCCCACAAAGCCCTTGCCTCGCCGCAAAAATACGTTCTTTTCGCAGGGAGCTTGCGCAGTCAAAGCACGTATTGCCAAACAAAAAACTTGTCATAGCGGCCTACGGCAGCGTTCCTGTGGCAAAGGGCTATTGGAAAAATGCGCCTATCTGCGTTTGCCGGACTTGATCTGCCCTTCTTTTGCCTTTGTCAGAAGCGTATCGCGTATTTTTTCAAAACGCAGAATGGTCCGTATGCAGGCGATGGCGGCTGCAAAAATGGTTACAAGCAGGGCCAGGGCTTTTTGCATTTGCCCGCGATCAGCTTCTGAAGTGCCAAGGGCAAAGTTCAGGCCGAAGCGGTCACCATAAAAGGAAACAGCCGGAACCGCCAGAAAGACCAGCACGATGCCGATAATTTCCAGCCACAGAAAAGTTTCGCCCATTGTCAGCACAAACAGGGTGCTGTCGCGAACAAAGCGCAGGAATTTGAGTTTTGACTCGAGGCCGTCTATGCGCTCTGTTTCCTGTTCAATGAGCATTTGCCCCTTGCGGAATGATTCCGGGGAGTGGAAGTTGGCCATCAAGGCCCAGTTGCTGTTGGCAACGGCCTCATTGTAGCTTTTGTTAAATTCTACCAGGGTGCGGGGAAAAGGGAACCAGGCCGATTCTTCATGCACGGTTTTCAGCCGTTTGCTCTGGGCTTTGAACACATTTTTGTAGTGCTTGGCCTCGGCAAGAACGTGGGTTTGAATATCCCGGTCAATTTTTACTCTTCCTGCGACAACACGCTGGAACGACACATAGTTTTTTGCCGAAGACCGTTCAAGCAGCCGGTCTATGCGTTCTGCTATTTCCCCGGCAAAGGCATTGTCCGGCACAAACCAGGTGCCCAAATCACCGCGAAGGCGCATCAGGTTGGCTGTTTCTTCCGAGGCTTTTTCTTCCATACCCGTCCACAGGAAGCCGAGAGCCGCCAGCACCTGAATGTAGCCCCGCTCAAGCTCCGGGTCCAAAAGAGCCCGGTTGAAAAAATGCCCGCTTCTGTCAACGAGCGACTTGATCAGGTCAATCCCTTCGCCGGAAAAGCCGTTTTTGACCAGGCACACTGCGCGGCGGTACTGCGCATCAAACCAGCCCGGGCAGGCGCGGGCCACCTGATCATAGTTGGCTGCGGCAGCGCTGTAGTTGCCGGACATTTCAAGCGATCTGCCCTGCAAGAACAGGTGCCAGGCCTGTACGACCGGGTGTGGTGAGGCCCTTTCGGCATCTTGCCAGAAAACAATGGCTTTTTCGTAGTCACCCTTTTCCATGGCCCAGAAACCGCGCAGGCTCAAATAGCGGTAGTCGCGGGAGTTTTTGGCTGCCACGTTTTTGAGAGCCTCGTCCAGGTCATGGTTTGCGGTGGTGGCGAAAGAGGAAAGGACCGTCCAGGAAGGGTTATCGTCAACAGTGACCAGGGTTTTTGCCGCTTTTTGCAGGTCCTTGTTCCTCGCCCGCCAAAAAAAGGACACGGCGCGAAGCTGCACAGGCCAGGTGATATCATAAAAGGCTCTGGCAATAACCGCTTCCGGACTGTCGGCCTTTACAAGCGCCAGAATGTCGCTTGTGCGCTCTGTCTCATCGTCAATATTGCCGAGGCGCTCGTCAAGTTTTGTGACAGCCGCACGCATGGTCGGCAGGTCCATTTGGGCAATTTCCGCCCAAACGTTCGCTCCGCCGGAATCCATGACCCTTGTCGGGCAGGCGACGGTTTCATGGCTGCGCTGGCCGCAGTAAAAGCAGCCCGGGTGCGAGCCGAAAATCAGGTTTACCGGTGAAAGCTGGGGCAGTTTTTCGCCGGAGGCAAAATCGTCATCTTCACCTTTCAGGCTGATGCTTACCCAGTCATCCGGCTTGCGGTTGAAGGTGGCAAAGCGCACTTCGTGGGCGGCTATGCCGTCACCCAGCAGCAGCGCGTTACGCAGCACCATGTGCGGATAGTCAGGAACAAGATGCTCCCACTCAACGCCGACCTTGAAGGGCAACTCTTCGTTCAGGGTAAGCCCTTTGCGGTCCACCACGGCCATGACAGAAGGCCAGTAGGCGTCCGGGTTTTCACTTTTCAGGCGGGCGATAAGCGTGAAGTACTCCATGCACCATGTTTTGACCTGGCGCAGGGAATCCAGCGGGAACATCAAAAAGATGTCGTGCATGGACGAGCGGAATTTGTTGCGTTGCAGCGTGGCTTCCAGATTGCCGTAATATTCGCGCCATCCAATATGAAAAGCCTTGTCATGAGTATTGCCGACCGGTCGAAGGATGGCATACCAGGAAAGCGGAGACTGGTACGGAAGGCGCGAGTCAACCTCCACCCGCACCCAGGAGGCAGAGTCCGGCCCTTCCGCATCGTCCTGTGTCTTGTGCACACCAAGGCCCGGGATCATCTCCACGGTTTTCGCCATGGAGATATGCGACCAGATGCGCAAATCGGACGGGGCGGTCAGGCTCTGCTTCCAGAACGCTTCATCTATAATAATGCTCTTTTCAGCACCGCGCCCTATGGCCACCCGGCAGGGGAACACCTCAAGCCCCATGCCGAGGGGGTTGAAACGCGCCCACACAGCAAGGCGGGCAGCGGCAATCAGAACATCCGCAGTAAAAAAGAAAAAGAGCGCCTGGTCGCCGTCTTCGGCCAGCTTCATGCCGCCGTAATCTTCCAGGGTCTGGAGGGCGATGGGGTTGGCGTCCCCGCGCCAGAACATCCACAGGGCATAGCCGTCTGTTTGCAGCAGTGCGTCGCCTACTTCGGAAAACTGTTGGCGTAGAGCCGATAATTGAACCATTCCTTCCAGCCTTGTCGAAACGTGCAACCTCAAGAGCAGGGGGCGGTCTCTCAATAGTATGATTTCAAAACGCAATGCACAGGAAGCCCCCGGCGCTTCGTCGCAAATTGTGCTTGATGCCCGCATACTATGCATGAATCGCAAACGAAAAGAAAGAGGCCAGTACGGCCCGTCAGGAATTTGAAAAAAGGCCTTTTTTCCAGCTCTGCCAAGGTCTTTGCATAGGGCAAAATTTTCCCTTACTAGATAATATCTAGAATTATCGCCTTTTCTCTATTTATAACATACTGTTTTTTAAATGTTATTTTTTTTTGGCACCCATATTGCTTGATTTCGGGCAGACAACCCCTAAGGAGGATAGATGTATGTCTTTGGTCATTAACAACAACCTTATGGCAATGAATGCGGCTCGAAATCTTGGCGCCAGTTACGGCAACCTCGCCACCTCGGTGCAACGCCTTTCTTCGGGTCTTCGTATCAACAGCGCCGCGGATGACGCGGCAGGCCTTGCGATTCGCGAACTTATGCGCGCTGACATCTCGGCCTTAAACCAGGGCGTGCGTAACGCCAACGACGCTATTTCGATGATTCAGACGGCCGACGGCGCGCTCCAGATTATCGACGAAAAGCTGATTCGTATGAAGGAACTGGCGGAACAGGCCGCCACGGGTACGTACACATCTGACCAGCGTCTGATGATTGAATCCGAATACCAGGCAATGGCCTCGGAAATCACGCGTATTGCGAACTCTACTGAATTTAACGGCGTCAAATTGCTCGACGGCACGCTTTCCGGCACGCACAACGGCAACGGCCTCCAGGCAACCGGCCAGATGAAAATTCACTTTGGCCCCACCAACAACTCTGCCGAGGACTACTACTATGTAACCATCGGCGACTGCACCGGCTCTGCGCTGGGCGTGGGCAACCAGGCGGCTACCACCGCAAAGGCCTACACCGTTTCCACGCAGCAGCGTGCGCAAATGGCCCTGGAAGGCATTACCGACGCAATTACGTCGAAAGACAAAATCCGCGCCCACCTTGGCGCCATGCAGAACAGGCTTGAGAACACCATCAGCAACCTGCAAATTCAGGCTGAAAACCTGCAAGCGGCGGAATCGCGCATCTCGGATGTGGACGTGGCTTCAGAAATGACCGAATTTGTGCGTAACCAGATTCTGACGCAGTCGGCAGTAGCCATGCTCTCGCAGGCGAACTCGCTCCCGCAGATGGCCATGCAGCTTATCGGCGGCTAAGGGCACCCTAGTCGCTTCATAGCATAACGGCTGATGCTGACCAAAGACAAGGAACCGGGGAAGCTGCCCCTTCCCCGGTTCTGTCCCAAGTCTTAAAGACAGTTCAGGCCTAAAGCAACACAGGTCAGTCTGCGCGCCAGCCCGGAATTTTTTACCGGGACCGGCCTTGTGTACGCGGCGTGCCAAAAACACGTCCTGGAAAAATTGCAGTCAAAAACATGACAACACATACCCCGATCCGATTGTCGGCACGGGCAACATTGCAAGCTGTTGTTTGTGAAAACAACGATAAACGCCACTTTTCCATCAGGAAAAGTGGCGTTTATCGTGTGTACCGCCAGAAAGGCGCGGGCGGCACTCACTGCCGCTTTTGCAAAAGGTCCAAAGCCTCTGCTGCGGCTGTCTGTTCCGCCCTCTTCACGCTGGAGCCGTCCGCTTTCAGCACGGTTCCGTCCGGCAGGTCAAGCTGCACGGTAAAAACTTTGTCATGCTCCGGTCCTTCGCTGCTGACCAGCGAATACACGGGACGGGCCTTGAAGCGCTGCTGGGTTTCTTCCTGCAGGCGGCTTTTGGCATCCTTGCTTTTCACCCGAATGCCCTGCTTCGGCCAGCTATTTGCAAACAGTTCCTGTACAACGCCTCTGGCGGCGGGGAAGCCCCCGTCCAAAAAAACCGCGCCCAGCAATGCTTCCAGCGCATCACTCAGGAGCGACGCCCTGTCTCTGCCGCCCTGGGCTTCTTCGCCCCTGCCGAGAATGATTGCCGACTGCAAGCCGACTGTATGAGCCAGACCGGCGAGGGTGGACTGGTTTACCATTTTTGACCGCATGGCTGTAAGGTCGCCTTCGCGAATTCCGGGGAAGCGGCGATACAGCTCTTCTGAAATGCACAATTCCAATACCGCATCGCCCAAAAACTCCAGCCGCTCATTGTGCTCGATGTTTTCCTGACGCTCGTTGGCAAAAGAACTGTGCGTCAAAGCGGCCTCAAGCAGCTTGACTTGCGTAAAGTGATAGTGAATACATTCTTGAAGCCGTACAACCATGTTGCCTTCCCCTACCCAAACCGGTGAGTGTTCCATGCCCGCGCATGCGCATATTTCCGCCCTCTTTTCTCCGCGCTCCGTAATTGTTTGCGGAGCTTCCCGCCAAAAAGACAAGGCTGGGCATATCGTCTTGTCCAATCTTGTCCGTTCTGGCTATGGCGGCAAAATATTCCCAGTAAACCCGGAAGCGGACACAATACTTGGTCTGCCCGCTCTAAGCAAGCCGGGGGAAGTACCGTCTGCAGAGTTGCCCGTCGATCTTGGCATCATTTGCCTTCCGGCTGCCCAAAGCGCGGCTGCCTTGCGCGAACTGGCCGAAATAGGCGTGAAAGCCGCCGTGATTATAAGCGCGGGTTTTAAGGAAACCGGGCGTAGCGGCGCAAAGCTTGAGGAAGAAATCCGGCAAATAGCGCATGAGCGCGGCATTGCCCTGCTGGGTCCCAACTGTCTTGGCTTTGTCAGACCGGGGGCGCATATTGACGCTTCCCTGATGCCGGGCGACTGCCCCAGCGGCGATATCGGTTTTTTCTCCCAGTCCGGCGGACTGTGCGCCGCTATTGAAGACTGGGCCAAAGACCGGCATTTCGGCTTTTCGTCCTTCATTCATCTTGGCAACAAGGCCGGGATTGACGAGTGCGACGTATTGGCCTGCCTTGCGGAAGATCCACACACCAAAGTTGTTGTCGGCTACCTCGAAAACGTGGAAAACGGGCAGCGTTTTTTGCACAACGCCCACCAGGCCACGCGCCAAAAGCCGGTTATCATGCTCAAGCCTGGTCGCTCCGGGGCGGGAATGCGGGCGGTTTCTTCCCACGTGGGCGTATCTGCCGGGGACGACCTGGCCTATGACGCGGCTTTCCGGCAAACCGGCATTATCCGGGCCGAACGGATGGAAGACCTGTTTTTCATGGCCAGGGCTTTTGCCGAACAACCGCTCCCCAAGGGAGAAGGGCTGGTCATAGTGGGCAACGCGGGCGGTCCTGCCGTTGTGGCGGTAGACGCCTGGGCAGGGCACGGTCGTTCGCTCGCCCGTTTGTCGGTTGAAAGTCTGACCGCCCTGCGCGGCCTTTTGCCCCCACAGGCGGAAGTGTTCAACCCGGTCAACGTGCTGGTGAATGCCCCGGCGAAGCGCCTGGTTGAAGCGGTTGCTATCGTGCTTCGCGACCCGGCGGCGCACGCCGTATTGATCATGGCGGTGCCCGCGCCGGAAATTTCTTTCCCCGGCCTGGCAAAAGCCATTGCAGAGCTTCCCAACCCGGAAACCAAACCCCTGCTTGCCTGCCTGATGGGGGGTAACGCGGTGGAAGAAGAACGCGAGGCGTTTCACGAACGGGGTATTCCTTGCTGCCACTTCCCGGAACAGGCTGTCGACTGCTTCGCGGCCATGTACAAGCAAAGCCTGTGGAAGGAAAACCCGCTTCCGGTGGAGGTGGAATACCGTCACGACAAGGGGCGGGCCACAGCCGTGCTGGAAGCGGCCCGGCGCGACAAGATTCTCGCCCTTTCCGAAATGCACTCCCAACAGATACTCACCGCCTATGAAGTGCCCTGTCTTGGTTCGCGCCTGGCCAGAACCAGTGACGAGGCCGTACAACTGGCAAAGGAAATAGGTCTGCCGGTTGTATTAAAAATAGCTTCGCCCCATATTCTGCATAAAACCGAGGTACAGGGAATCAGCCTCGGGCTTGATACGGCAGACAGGGTGCGGGCGGCGTTTACGGAAATCACCGCCAGGGCGCAACGCTTTCGCAGCGACGCCTATATTGCCGGGTGCCTTGTGCAGGCGATGGCCCCGGAAGGGGCGCGTGAAATAATTATCGGCTTCAAACGCAGCAGACGCTTTGGCCCGCTTATCCGGTTCGGACTTGGCGGCATCCATACGGAAGCCTTTCAGGATTTCGCCTGTCGTCTTGCGCCGCTATCGCTTGACGATGCCCACGATATGATCAGGGAAATCCGCGCCTTCCCGGTTCTGGCGGGAATACGGGGAGAAAACCCCGTTACATTTACCGCGCTTGAAGATATACTCTTGATGGTTTCACAAATCGCGCAGGACTTGCCCGATATTCAGGA
>JAJDIC010000087.1 GCA_030266525.1 Desulfovibrio sp. OttesenSCG-928-G15
AGGAACTTTTGACCTGCGGCATGGCCCTTTTCGGCAGCACTCAGACAAGTCTGGCCAAGTTCCTGCTGATTGCGGCAAGGGAGGACAAGCCGGAGCTTCGGGCCGCGAATGTGCCGGACTTTATGACCCATATGCTTGAGCGGACGGATTTTTCCCGCGATCTGCACTTTATCACCAGAACGACCATGGACACGCTGGACTACAGTGGAATCAGCCTCAACCAGGGCTCGAAGGTGTTGTGGGCCGCTGCCGGCGAACCCCGGCGCAGGCTGATAACCCGCATTCCCGAAGGGCTGAGCCTGCCGGAAGGCTTTTCCGATGTGCGGCTTTTTGCCCCCGGCATTCTTGTATGCAAGGGGCCGCGCCACGCTCAGGCCCGAGACTGTCAGGACGAGGCCATGACCGTATTTGCGCAGCGTCTTGCCGGGTTGCGCGCTTCGCAGGGAGAGCCCGAGGCGGCGCTTCTGGTTGTCTGTGATGACCCGGATTTTACCGCAGCCTCGTGGGATAATTTCCTCTGGGTTGCTTTTACCAGAGCCGACCCGGCAACCGATCTGTATGGCCCGGGTGAGGCAATGCACTGTAAACACTGGGGCTGCGATGCGCCTCTGGTTATCGACGCCCGGATGAAGGCCTTTCACGCGCCGCCCCTGGAAGATGACCCGGATGTGCAAAAGCGCATAGACACCTGGGGGGCTCCGGGCGGGCCGTTACATGGTCTGGTATAGGCATCGGTCCGCAATGGGAACCAGGCAACAAGCACCTGCGATACTATTTATAAGGATGCAAGCATGAACAAAGCGACAATAGTTTTTCTGGACAGTTCCACCATGGGAGAGGATTTTCCAGAGCCGGATTTCAGCGCACTCGGCACCTATGTACCGTACCCGGTAACCCGGCCGGAACAGGTAGTCGAACGCATTCGCGATGCCGAAATTGTGCTGACCAACAAGGTGTGTATTACTGCCGAGCATATGGCCGCAGCGCCGAAGCTGGCATACATCGGAACAGTGGCCACAGGCTATAATCAGGTGGATATCGCGGCTGCCGCAAAACGGGGCATACCGGTATGCAATGTGCCGGATTATTCCACCCATTCCGTGGTGCAGCATGTCTTTACCCTTCTTCTGGCTCTCAGTTCCCAGGTGTGTGAGCTGGGCCGGGCCGTCAGGGGGGGAGAGTGGAGCAAAAAGGAGATTTTCTGCTTCTGGGACAAACCGAGCGTCGAACTGCACGGCAAAACCATGGGCGTGGTCGGCTTTGGCGATATCGGTTCGCACGTTGCTGCCCTGGCCCATGCCTTTGGCATGAAGGTACTTGCCCACGCGCCGCGCCCGAAGCCTGTGCCGGGCTATGAGCCCTTTGCCTTTGTCGGTCTGGACGAGCTCTTTGCCCGGTCTGATGTGGTCAGCCTGCATTGCCCGCTCACACCGGAAAACACCGGCATGGTCAACGCCTCGCTTCTGCGGACCATGAAGCCGGGCGCGTATCTCATCAATACCGCCAGAGGCCCGCTTGTGAATGAAAGTGATTTGGCCGCCGCCCTTGCGGAAGGGACCATCGCCGGAGCCGGGCTGGATGTGGTCTGCGTGGAGCCCATGCCGGATGATAATCCCTTGCGCCTGGTCCCCAACTGCCTGATAACTCCTCACGTTGCCTGGTCCAGCATCGAGGCCCGTACCCGGTTGATGGACGATGTAAAAAAGAACATACGCTGCTTTCTTGACGGTAAACCAGTCAATGTGAAGAATGGGTTGCACGACTAAATGCAGATCTCTGGAAACGCTTACATTGCTATATCAATGTGAATATACTGACTTAAAAAAATATCAAAGAAAAGCGTGCCAATGAAAAACGGCAAATTGGCTTGACATTTTGTATAAAATTTCACAAACTGATTCCCGTGTTTATAGTGCGCTTGTCATATTGCAGCGCGTCTTTGAAAAGTGTTTTTTCAGCGGCGTAACGCAATGTACACGTTGTGTGGCACAAGTTCTTTAGTTTGTCGGGTGCCGAATGAAGTACACCCGCAAGTACCATACCATAACCTGAGGAGTAGAAGTATGTCCAAACTGGTTCCCCCGCATGGTGGCAAAGGCCTCGTTTGCAGTCTTCTGGAAGGCGCTGAGCGTGAAGCTGAGCTGAAAAAAGCTCAAGGGCTCAAAAAGATAGAAATCAGCGCTCGCGTTCGCGGCGACCTCATCATGATGGGTATCGGTGGTTTTTCTCCGCTGGAAGGGTTCATGACCAAGGCGGACTGGAAAAGCGTTTGTGAAAAGTTCACCCTCGCTGACGGCACTTTCTGGCCTGTTCCCGTTGTGCTTGACGCCAGCAAGTCTGACGCTGACGCTATCAATGTAGGCGACGAAGTCGCGCTGGAATTCAAAGGCGACATCTACGCCACCATGAAGGTGACGGAAAAGTACGCCCTTTCCACCGACGAGAAAAAATGGGAATGCGAAAAGATCTTCAAGGGCGCCGGTGAAGACTCTGCCGACGACAAGTTCTGGAAAATCGCGGAAGAAGATCACCCCGGCGTGAAAATGGTTATGCAGCAGAAAGAATTCAACCTGGCCGGACCGGTCAAGGTGCTTTCCGAAGGCCGCTACCCGAAAGACTACGCCGGCGTATACAAACGCCCGGCCGAACTGCGCGCCGAACTGGACAAGAAGGGCTGGGCTACTGTCGCCGCTCTGCAACTGCGTAACCCCATGCACCGCTCCCACGAATATCTGGCCAAGATCGCCGTTGAAGTATGCGACGGCGTGGTCATCCACTCCCTGATCGGCAACCTGAAACCCGGCGATATTCCTGCTGAAGTGCGCGTTCCTGCCATCGACAAACTGGTTGAACTGTACTTCGTGAAAGACAACGTCATCCAGGCCGGCTATCCTCTGGACATGCGTTACGCCGGTCCGCGTGAAGCGCTGCTCCACGCCCTGTTCCGCCAGAACTTCGGCATGAACCGTCTCATCGTTGGCCGCGACCACGCGGGCGTTGGCGACTTCTACGGCATGTTTGAAGCCCAGGATATCTTTAACCAGATCCCGGTTACCGGCGATCCGTCAAAAGACCTGCTCACCCAGCCGCTGAAGATCGACTGGACCTTCTACTGCAAAAAGTGCGACGGCATGGCTTCCCTGCGTACCTGCCCGCACAGCAAGGAAGACCGCGTCATCCTGTCCGGTACCAAGCTGCGTAAAATGCTGTCCGAAGGCGCAGAGATTCCTGATCACTTCGGTCGTAATGAAGTGCTCGACATCCTGCGCGCCTACTATGAAGGCCTCACCGAGAAGGTGGAAGTCAAGATGCAGGGCGCCGCTTCCGGTCAGAAAATGTAATATCCTCCTGGGGGCGGGGCTTTGGCGACAAGGCTCCGCTTCCTGTGTTTGACTCATAACAAAACCCGGCTGTCACCAGCCGGGTTTTGTTATGTTTTATCAGAAGGCGAGGCTTTGCGGGCAAAGCCTCGCAGAGCGTTATGTATACATTTTCAATGGTAACAGGCTCTAGTCGTCCTGTGTTTCAATTCCGCCATTTTTCAGCGCTTCGCGTAAAAGCCCCTCGTCGGAGCAGGCGTCTTGGGAATAGGTTATTTCACCGGTGCCAAGATTGATGTGGGCGCTTTCCATGCCGTCCACTGTCTGAATGCATTTACTGACGGTTCTCTGGTAGTCCGGCGAGTTTTTGTAGTTTTTCAGGCGTATTGTTTTCATGGGCTTCTCCTGTCCGGGTTCCTTGTTTCTTCTATAGTAATGATAAAGCGGCTTGTGTTTTCACAGCGTCATACATCACTGCGAATGCTCCCCAGGTCGCATATGGTTTGCAGCATATCACAAACCTTGTAACATGCAAGTTCGGGGCGGTCTTGTCGCCGACTTGAAATCCCGTGAATAAAAAATTGTGTCAGGAAATTTTTTTGTGAAAAAACGCTTGACCGTATTCGTGCCGCAGTGTATCTACCCACTTCGCAGCTATGCCAAGGCAGGCTGTGACATCCCTGTAACGGCAGGGGAGGGCGGGTTGAGTCCGTCTTATCGCGCCTGGCTGTACTACGCCAGTCAGGTTTGACATTTGCAGGCTTATGTTGCCTTTTAATGTCCGCCGTTTTCAGTCCATGGCTCCAGACTGAAAGGCACCCCACGAGTCCGCAGGCTTGCCCTGCGGTTGTGAGCGGCCTGCAAATTGTACCCGATACCGAGAAAATTTCGGTAAAGGCCGGCACCTGCAGGCGACACGCGTGGATTTATTATGGTCGTATTTTGGAGTCGGCTTTTTTTCTTTTTTTTATGACGGAGTAATGAACGATGACGACAGTGAGTAGTGATCGTATCAGGATCAAGCTCAAGGCTTACGATTACCGCATTCTTGATAAAGCGGTATCGGAAATCGTCGATACCGCGCGCAACACTGGCGCGGGTATTGCCGGCCCCATTCCGCTGCCCACCAATATTCATAAGTATACTGTGAACCGCAGTGTGCACGTGGACAAGAAGTCGCGCGAGCAGTTTGAAATGCGCATTCACAAGCGGCTGGTGGATATTCTTGAGCCTACCCAGCAAACCGTTGACGCCCTTGGCAAGCTTTCGTTGCCGGCGGGTGTTGATGTAGAAATCAAGCTGTAGCGAGGAAGTCATGGCTGAAAAACTGGGAATTTTGGGTCGCAAAATTGGCATGACCCGCATTTTCGCCAGCGACGGCTCCGCAGTGGCTGTTACGGTTATTCAGGCCGGTCCTTGTCCTGTCATTCAGGTCAAGAACACGGAAACCGATGGCTACAACGCGGTGCAGATCGCTTTTGGCGTGGATAAGGAAAAGCACATGACAAAACCTCTTGCCGGGCACTTTGCCAAGGCCGGTAAGGGTTTCTTCCGCAACCTGCATGAAATTCGGCTGGAAAATCCGTCTGAATTCTCTGTCGGCGATGAATTGAACGCCGACATTTTTCAAGCGGGCGAATTTGTCAAAATTACGGGCCAGAGCATAGGCAAAGGAACTGCCGGCGTTATGAAGCGCTGGAACTTCCGCGGTGCCAATGCGACCCACGGTGCTGAAAAAGTGCACAGAAACGCGGGCTCCATTGGTAACAACACCGAACCCGCCAAAGTCTGGAAAGGCAAGAAAATGGCAGGCCATATGGGTGACAGGCAAGTCACCGTGAAAAGCATCATGGTTGTGGCCATCCGTCCTGAAGATAACGTGATCCTGGTCAAAGGGCCCGTTCCCGGTCCCAAGAATGGCCTGGTCATGGTGCGTAAGCTCTAGGGGTTTATCATGGCTACGGTAAAAGTATTTGATCAGGATAAGAAAGAAGCAGGCAGCATTACCCTTGCGCCGGAGGTTTTTGAGGTTCCCGTTCGGGCTGAAATCCTCAACCTCATCGTGCGCTCCATGCGCGCTTCCTGGCGCGCAGGTACTCACGCCACGCTGAACCGCGCTAAAATGAAAGGCGGCGGGGCAAAGCCCTGGCGTCAAAAAGGCACCGGCCGCGCTCGTTCCGGTTCCAATATTTCTCCCGTCTGGACTGGCGGTGCCGTCACTTTCGGCCCGCAACCCAGAGACTACAGCTTCAAGGTCAACAAGAAAGTTCGCCGCCTTGCCCTCAAGATGGCCCTTTCTTCCCGCCTTGCTGGTGAAAGCCTCCTGGTGGTCAAGGACATATCTTTGCCCGAAGCCAAGACCAAGCATTTTGCCAAGGTCAAGGGTTCGCTCGGACTGGACAAGGCCCTTGTTGTAGCGCCTAACGACGCGCATGCGCTTATGCTCAGCGCGCGTAACCTTCAGGGTGTTACGGTGCTCGCCCCCGAGCAGCTCAACGTGTACGACATTCTCGCCCACAAGCAGCTTGTTCTGCTTGAGAGTGTTGTTGAGCCGGTAACTGCCCGCCTGGCGGAAAACGCTTCCGAATAGGCAGCGGCTAGATAGAGGTTAGTCATGGATTACACACAGATACTTATCAAGCCCCTGATCTCTGAAAAGGGCACCTTCCTCAAGGAAGAGGAAAACAAGGTCGCCTTTTTCGTAGACAGAAGCGCCAACAAGGTCCAAATCAAAAAGGCCGTGGAAGAGGCGTTTGACGTAAAAGTCGAGGCTGTGAACGTTGTTGTAAGGAAGCCGCTGGCCAAAATATTCAGCCGTGGCCGCAAGCGCCTTGCCGGGCGTGTATCCGGCTTCAAAAAGGCCTATGTCACGCTGGCTCCCGGCAGCAAAATAGAATTCTTTGAGGGAGTTTAGCCATGGCCATACGTAAGCTGAAACCTACCTCGGCGGGCCGTCGTTTTCAAACGGTGTCCACTTTTGATGAAGTTACCAAGTCTACCCCTGAAAAGTCGTTGACTGTCGGTATTCACAAAAAAGCCGGTAGAAACAACAACGGTCGCGTCACCAGCCGTCGTCGCGGCGGCGGGCACAAGCGCCTGTATCGTATTATCGACTTTCGCCGTGACAAGCTTGGCGTAACGGCTACCGTTTCCGCCATTGAGTACGACCCCAACCGTAGCGCCCGTATCGCTCTTCTGCGTTATGCAGACGGCGAAAAGCGTTATATTCTCGCCCCTGTGGGGGTGAACGTGGGCGACACGCTTCTTGCCGGCGAAGGTGCAGACATCAAGCCCGGCAACGCGCTGCCCATGAACAAGATTCCTGTGGGCACGCTCGTGCACAACATTGAGCTGAACCCCGGCAGAGGCGGCGTTTTTTGCCGCAGCGCCGGAACCTATGCCCAGGTTGTTGCCCGCGAAGGCAAGTATGTTACCCTGCGCATGCCCTCTGGCGAAGTGCGCAAAGTATTGTCTGCCGGTATGGCCTCTATCGGTCAGGTAGGCAATATTCAGCATGAAAATGTTTCCCTTGGCAAGGCCGGCCGCAACCGCTGGCTCGGCCGCCGCCCGAAAGTCCGCGGCGTAGCCATGAACCCCGTGGATCACCCGCTTGGCGGCGGTGAGGGCAGAAGCTCCGGTGGCCGTCATCCTGTAACCCCGTGGGGCGTTCCCACCAAGGGCTACAAGACCCGCGATCCCAAAAAAGCTTCTTCCAAGCTGATTGTTAACCGGCGGAAGTAGGAGTTGACCGATGCCGAGATCATTGAAAAAAGGCCCCTTTATTGACGGCCACCTGCTCAAAAAGGTTGAAGCCGCCACGGCGAACAACGACCGCCGCGTGATCAAAACCTGGTCACGTCGCTCCACCATCATTCCCGAAATGGTGGGCCTGACCTTTGCCGTGCACAACGGAAGAAAGTTCATCCCTGTTTTTGTTACTGAAAACATGGTTGGGCACAAGATGGGCGAGTTTTCTCTTACCCGCACCTTCCACGGCCATGCAGGCGACAAAAAAGCCAAGGGCAAAAAGTAAGGGGCAATTATGGAAACAAGAGCTAGCCTGAAAGCCGTGCGTCTGTCTCCGCGTAAAGCGCGCCTTGTGGCCCGCAACGTGGTAGGCATGGACGCCGCAAAAGCCCTGGACGTGCTGAAGTTCACTCCGCAAAAAGCTGCGGCTGTGATACGCCAGGTCATGTACTCTGCTTTGTCCAACAGCAACAACAATACGTCCATTGACCCGGACACGCTGGTGGTAAAGCAAATCATTGTCAACGAAGGCCCCAGCTGGAAACGCTTTTTGCCGCGCGCCCAAGGCCGTGCGACATCCATTGTCAAGCGTACCAGCCATATTACCGTCATTCTTGCCGAGAACAACTAGGAACGAACAATGGGTCAAAAAGTCAATCCCTTCGGTTTCCGGCTCGGGTACAACAAGAACTGGCAGTCTCGCTGGTACAGTAAGAAAGATTACCCGGCCTTTGTGTTTGAAGATCACAACATCCGTAACTATGTCAAAAAGCTGCTCTATGCCGCTGGCCTTGCCAGAATCGAAATAGAGCGCCCCGGCGACAAGGTTCGGCTTATCCTTTCCACCGCCCGCCCCGGTATTGTTATTGGTCGCAAGGGCGTGGAAATTGAAAAATTGCGTTCGGACTTGCGCAACAAGTTCGGTCGCGAGTTCGCCATAGAGGTGAACGAAATTCGCCGCCCGGAAGTGGAAGCCCAGCTTGTTGCTGAAAACGTGGCCCAGCAGCTTGAGCGCCGCGTTGCTTTTCGCCGGGCCATGAAGCGCACGGTGTCCATGGCCCGCAAGTTCGGGGCAGAAGGCATCAAAATTGGTTGTGCGGGCCGTCTCGCCGGTGCGGAAATCGCCCGTAGCGAATGGTATCGCGATGGGCGGGTGCCCCTGCAAACCCTTCGTGCCGATATTGACTACGGTTATGCCGAAGCAAAAACCACCTACGGGATCATCGGCGTAAAAGTGTGGATATTCAAGGGTGAAATCCTCGACCATGAGGTAAGTCAGAATGCTTAGTCCTAAAAGAACAAAATTCCGCAAGTTGCAAAAGGGACGGATCAAGGGCCC
>JAJDIC010000088.1 GCA_030266525.1 Desulfovibrio sp. OttesenSCG-928-G15
CCTTGGCGGCGCGTACCCCATCATCACACCCGGTAAAAGATGGATACACTCGCGGGAACGACGAACAGGAGAAAAGCGTTATGCCACATAGTGAAACCACAGATATAGGCGTGTACACAAAGCTCTCTGGTAGAACTCTGGACAGCCTGAGCGACAACGATATACGGGCTATTGCTGCTGAATGGTTGTTAGGCGCTCTGAAAGGATATGAGAGCCTTAAGACGGAAGCTGCCCGCGCCAGAGCCAACAACCCCGCCCACCAAGCCCGCAGTCCTGAACAGGTCCATATAGAAAACAAAGAGCGGTCTGAGTCAGAGGTCCGCATCCGGCGAAAGCATGCGGCAATCCATAAGGCCGCTTTAGGCCAACGGGAGTTTAGCCATATCCAACCGCATACCGACTTACTACTTGACCGGTGCGGCATTCAAAGCACAGGGCAAGATAGCAGCCCTCAATATGATAAAGTCTGTGAGGAAATGACCAAAGCCAAACTGACTTTTTACAGGATGCAGGACGATTACGCGGAAGGAAACTTTACAGCCTATGAAGAAGAACTACGGCGCATAGAAGCTAATTCACAGGCTTCCCCACCCGCACCGCAGCCAGCAACAGCAACAACGGCAACAACACACGGCAGCACTGCGAAGGTAAACGGTAATAGCGATGAAAGTAGCGTCCCACTTCAGGAAGCAATAGAAGCGTTCTTCAAAGAAAAAGAACTTGATGGCTCATGGCGTCCCAAGGTAGCCGGTATGGAGCGTAAGAAGTTTGAATTGTTCACAGCCGTAGTTGACCCCAGCAATACCCTGACCGTTGACGCAATCAGGGCCAAACACCTTGTGCGTTATAAAGAAATTCTGCACCTCATGCCCGCAAACAAAGGGAAGAAGAAAGAATACCGTGACTTACCGCTGAAGGACTTGCTTGCTTTGGTGGAAGCCGGGAGCGTACCTAAAGAAATGCGTATGGAGCCGAACACGATACGGACATACTGTCAGTCACTAACTACATTCATAAACTGGGCTGCTCGAATGGAATACCATACCAACTCAGCCATTGCCAAAAACTTACAGATTAAAGCAGAGAAGCAAGCCCATGAATATCGTGACCCTTTCACCACTGAGGATATTCAAAAGCTGTTCTCCCCGGAGGAACTGACCAAACAGAGCAAGCCTTCATTCTTCTGGATACCCCTTTTGGGATTGTTCACCGGGGCAAGGCTTGAAGAACTGGCACAGCTTCACACGGATGATATCGTATTCGTGAACCAACAAGAGGACGCCCGCCCGGTATTCACAGCGGCGACTGGAGAGGGGCTGGGCACAGGCCAGCTTGGTCAACTTGAGCCGGTGGAAGGTGAAACGTTGTGCCTGTTCATCAACAAAGGAAAGCCTTACCAACGCCTTAAGACTTCTGGCTCGCGCCGATATGTCCCGCTCTCGCCCGTGTTGGCCTATGAGTTAGGCTTCCTAGATTATGTGGCGTCTGTCTTTACCCATTGTAGCAGCAACGGTATCGGTGCTGATGAGTCAACATCTCAAAGTAGAGGAGAAGGGCGTCTGTTCCCGGAACTGACTAGGAAGAAAGAAACAGACAACTTTGCACATTCTGTTTCCAAGTGGTTCAATACCCATAGAAAACGTGTCGGGGTTATTGCCCAACCGGGGGCGGGTAAAAAGGACTTCCACAGCTTCCGTCATACGGTTGCGCGCTGGTGCGAACAGAATGGTGTTCCTGAGAAGAGCGCCGCCCGCTACATCGGTCACACCCACGACACAATGACTTTTGGCCGTTATGGCGCAGATACCGCCGCTCAGATGTTGTATCAGGGAATCACAGACGGCATGGGGCAACACTTCGGAAGCATACTTGATATTGATGGCTTGAAACAAAGCCCATGGGTTAAGCAGGCCTCAACAGCGAAATAGCGGAACCGAGGATTATCAAGCATGACCTTGCTCTTTGGTGGATTCGATACTGATAGCCTTGATACTGAGGAAGCCCCCCAATTACATCAGGCTTCTGTTCAGGAGGATGTGGACTTATCCTTTGCGCCTGCTCTGGCTCCCCAGGCTGAAGAGGTAAAGGCTATCTGTTCCCATGTGGTCAAATCGGTCCAACGCTATGAGGCTGAACATGCCCTAAGGACACGCAGGAGAAGAGCCACAGACCAAGCCCTGTTTGAAAGGATTATCAACGCCCTGACCTGTAACCTGCTCAAGCAGCACCTCCTACAGCCTATTGTTGCCCTTCCGGTACATGATGCTCTCATTGTCCCCCTCTCGGCAGAGCAGGCAGCCAAGGAAATCATGCGGGCTACATTCTATGAATGGGCAGGCGTGGAGTGCTTGGTTTCATCCCTCTGCTAGGTACTGAGGCTGTAGTCTTCCTTGGTTTTCTTTCTTGGTAATCCATCAATGACCATCAACCCTAGAGCAGCTTGTAAACAACAAAGGGAGTAGTCAGAGGCTGCAACCAGAGGGGGCTGAATCTCTGGCACTGAAGCTGCTGCCTCTGGTTATCCTCTGGTGCTACCTTTGTTACTCTTAAGTGTACCCTGTCTGGATATTATATTTATAATTATAATGATATCAAACCTAAGAGCACCTAAGGAGCAGCTTTAGTGCACTTAAGTATAACTATAGTATTACCCTCACTCTCCCTATAGGGGGAGTCATAAGGATATTGGCTTAGGGTGAGTAGCCTTTCCAGCCAAAACAACCAAAGCGCTAAAACACTAACAGGCTGATATCATTGTTATATTTTTAAACCTTGGATATCATTAACCATTCAACTCAAGCCGCATATACGCCCCTCAGTTTCTCCGCTCTCTTGCCCCTTGAAGACTTATGCCGGGAAGAACGAGAAACGCCCCCTCTGAACGAAAGAAGGGGCGTGAGTTAGGCTTTGTCACCATAATAACCGATGCTGGTTAGTACCCCACTTCTCTCTGGTGTTTTATAGCCAGAACGTAAACGGAAGTTCCCATTACTTCATATACCAAGACGTACCCAGCACCACCAAAGGGAATCAATAGTTCCCGGTATTCCGGTTCAAAGTCATCTGCCGGACGGCCAGCGTTTGGGAACTGTTCCAGCAAGAGAGCCTTTTCGCGAATCGCCATGAGTGCGGCTTTGGCTGCATCCTCACTTTTCTCCGCAAGAAAATGATAGACCTTCTCCAAGCCAAGGCTGGCGTTTTCGGTCCAGTAGACTACATATGGCATTTCGGCATGGCTACCTTTTCGCCCTGGATAACCTTGTCCATCCATCCAATGACTTCGGCGTTTGTCAGGTGCAGCCCTGTCTGCTCATAATGCTCATGCGCTGCCTTTGCTTCCTGCCGTAAAGCTTCGCGCTTTTCTTCACGGTCAAGGAAAGACTCAATCGCTTGCAGCATCAGAGTGTGGGCTGTCCTTTGGCGAATTTCGGCAAGATTGGTTATCCGTGCATGGAGAGCAGGCGGCATTTTTACACTGGTGTTTATTACTGTTTTCATTACTCACCACCTTTTGTCGTAAGATATACGACTATAAAATATTGGTCAATGTTCCCTTGCCTTTTGACGCTCTGCCTTGAGTTGGAGTGCGAGGTTTATGATTACGTCAGGGTCAGTGAGAGCTTCGGTTGTGAGTTTGGGGGTGAGATAGCCGCCGTGCTTTCGGATGGCTGGAAGGACTTCATGGGTTACCCAGCGCTTGAACTGACGGGCTTCAGGTTTCCGTGAGCGGAGAATGAGGGAGTATAGGCCAGGTTCTGAAACAGCAAGAGGCATTCGCCCCCTTCCGCTAGAACAAATATATACACTATATGGGTTTACCTTGTTTACCTCTCTGACCTCATCTCCATCCAGTATGGACCGCACATTAAAAGTCTGAATAGCTAATGCCCTACAGATATCCTTCGCCACGAACCATGGTTCCCCAGTCACTTCATCTTTAATGACCCGTAAACTGCCAAACTCCGAATGCTCAAAGATTGTGTGTTCTTTCGTTGGAGCAGCCACAGCCGGTAAAGAACTAAATCCATCGGGGATTGTTGCGACAACTTCAGGCCGTTCAAAATTTGAATCTGCAATCGGTTTTTGACCATCGTCAATCAGGTTGCCATTTTCATCAAAGGTAAGGGACATTAGGGTTCAGGTCGATTGCCGGGACAGGAGAAATGCCCTATAAAGACTGTGGGGCGAGTTCTCCGAAAGGAGGGTAAGCCTATGGCAAAGTTCCTTGTGAACGTGCTTGCGGCGGTTGTCGCAGCCGTTCTAGCGGCCCTGATTATTCGTTTCTTTAACGTCTAAACAGGTTTACCCCTGCGGGAACGGCCATTCTCACAGGGGCGTAGCCTTGTAGCTTCAAAACTACGGGGAACTTGCCCTAGGGCTGGGAGTGTTAACCCCACAAACCAGCCCGCTTTCTTTTTAGATAACGTCCTTATGTGAGTTTGGCAAGAGGGAGAGAACCGCCACAGCCACAGGGGGAGAGGAAAACTACCTGAGGACGACCAAGACCACAAAGGAGACAACTACAGCCTGAAACAGAAATAGTCCAACTATCCATTGAATGAGGGACTTCGTGAACTTGTCAAGAGAGGCATCCAAATACGTCTTGGTCAGTAGCTCAGGACCGGGGGACAGATGGCATACGGCATTCTCCTTCTGCCCTCTCCCTTCATCTTTTATCCAGCCCAGCTTGACACCAAGAAAGACAAACAGAGCCAGAACGATAACAGATATACCAACGAAAATTGTACCGAAGTTCACCCCGCACCGCCCTTATTTGATTTACTGTTGGGATGCCTACTATCCATAGCTTCACTTTGCCAAAGATTGCTAATCAGCGCAAGGGGCTGACGGAAAAGCTTGCTCCAGCGTTCCTATGGATGCTATATTTAAAAAGCTAGTCAGACAGGCGACCAAAGGGGAGCGAGTGATATGAACTTCGGCAGCATCTTTGCCTTTTGTACCATTGTTGCCGTAGGCATTTTTGTGTATGTGGGCGTCAAGAAAGGCTGGATGAAGTAATTCCTTGAAGAAGAAAAAACACGCACAGGAAATCGTATGCTGACATTCGATGACTACAGGCAACTCACGGCGGTTCTGGGTGAAGACGGTGCAGAAGCCCTTGCTCATATCTTGGAACGCCGGAGTGCTGAGCGCCAGAGAGTCAGGCGGGAACTAGAGGCGGCAGCGACAAGGGCCTACTCAGCGACAGCCGTTAAATATGCCCGGAGTTCTTGGATGGTATTTCTTGTAGGTGTAAACATGCCACTTGTGGCGGCTATATTCGCCCTGTTGGTTAAGTAGACTTCCCCGGCTTCCTCTCCTCCGGTTTCCCTTTCAGCCACCCTCCCAGCCCCATCAACCGTAGCAAGAATCACGGTCTTGCCGGTCCAGTCATCATACTTCTCAACAAACAACTTATCCCGGAACTCAGAGTACACCCTGTAAACGCCGCCTTTCTTATAGAGATACCCTGTCCGCAAAAGGTCACGATGGATTGCCATTGTGTTTACGCCGCTGAGCTTACGGACAATATCAATGAGCTTGAACAGCTTTCCGTGTCTATGGCCTCCTTGGCGAGAGGCAGCTTTGGTTGTAGCTGGGGCGAATACGGAATCGACCAAGGCGGCTTTGGGAGCAGCTTCAGCAAGCGCTACCTTTGCCTGAGCGGCAATGTTTTGTGCTTGGTTGGCTGCGGCTGTTGCTTTACGGGCGGTAGTGAGGGCTTCGGCCTTGGCTGTTTCCAGTTCAGCGGCTTTGGCTGCTAACTCAGTGGCTTTCTGTGATGCGATAGCGGCCTTTTGCCGCTCTGCCTTGAGTTGGAGTGCGAGGTTAATGATTACGTCAGGGTCAATGAGAGCTTCGGTTGTGAGCTTGGGGGTGAGATAGCCGCCGTGCTTTCGGATGGCTGGAAGGACTTCCCCAGCTAACCATTTCTGGAAGGGGAGAGCTAAGGGTTTGTCTGAGCGAGCTAGGAAGAAGTAAAGGCCTTGTTCGGAGAGCATCAGCATTCGTTGAGTTCCACCGAGGGTCATAATCGGATTATGCCCCTTCCATTCATCGGGTAGAAAGGCTTGCCCACGGCAGGCAGCACAGGCAGCAACGACTCAGTGCGCAAAGGAAGAGGAGTACCAGCATGGAACAGAGCACGGCATAGCCTTTCTTGCTCTCGGTCCCTTGTAGACTGAGTAGGTTGAGCATGAATGCCCCCGGAGGTGACCTTAGTGTCAGCTTTCGGGGGTAATTTTATTTTTCCTTTAATAATTAGTGAAGTGAGTCCCAGCCCTAGCGTCAGCCCTAGCGTCAGCCCTAGCGTCAGCGTCAGCGGCAAGTGAGTTTCAGCATTCCATGTTTGGAAGCTTGAGGGTGGTCAGGGATGAACAGACGGGGGAACCATGGTTTGTGGCGGCTGATGTTTGCAAGGTTGTGGGCCTCACTAACACGACTGTCGCACTTGGCTCCCTAGATGTGGATGAACGGTCTAAGTTTAACTTAGGGCGTCAAGGTGGCGTAAACGTAGTCAACGAACCCGGCCTATACTCCCTCATACTCCGCTCACGGAAACCCGAAGCCCGTCAATTCAAGCGCTGGGTAACTCATGAAGTCCTTCCAGCCATCCGAAAGCACGGCGGCTATCTCACCCCTAAACTCACAACCGAAGCTCTCACCGACCTCAGAAACTGACACTCCCCGTAGGCATCCATGTTTGGTTGCAGTAAAGGGGAAAGGGGGGAGCCTGAAGTGAAGTCCGTGTTCCCCATTGAATATATTCAGCAATATCCAAGGTTTAAAATTACAATAATGATATCAACCCGTTAGTCTTTTAGTGCTTTGGTTGTTTTGGCTGGAAAGGTTACTCACCCTAAGTCAATATCCTTATGACTCCCCCTATAGGGAGAGTGAGGGTATACTATAGTTATACTTAAGTGCACTGAAGCTGCTCCTTAGGTGCTCTTAGGTTTGATATCATTATAGTTATAAATATAATATCCAGCAAAGAGAACCATAGGAGCACTATAGGTATCCAGTAGCCACACTCAGAGGGGTAGCCAGAGTGCTGCTACTGGCTCGGCTATATTGCACCTATGAACAACTCCCCTACAGGTCACCAAGGTTTCCAAACTATAGCCACAAAGACAGACAGCCCTGCACCCATCCCTATGCAACTCCGGCAGAAAGCTTTATTTTCCCCTGCAAGACGGGTACAGTACTGACATGTCAATCAAGTACGCTCCTGCGAAAGGTTCCATAATTATTTGTGAGTTTGATAAGTACGCCATGCTGCCAGAGATGCAAAAGCGGAGGCCTGTTGTCGTTCTTTCTTCTGTTGCCCCAAGGTTGTGCCTTGTCGTTCCCCTCAGCACAACAGAACCAGAGCCACAAGAGCCTTGGCACTATTTGTTGAATACCCCTTCGCCGTTGCCTGCCCCGTATGACTCAAAAGCTCACTGGGTAAAGGGTGATATGGTTTTCCCTGCGTCTTTTGACAGATTGATGTTACCCTTTCGGGGTAAGGACCGAAACGGAAAAAGAATTTATGATGTAAAGGTAGCCGCTCCTGATGATTTTGAGGCGATTCGGCGTTGTGTAGCCGCTGCCCTTTTTCCAGGCTGGCTTGACAACTTACATATATAGGCCCATATTATAGTTGTTCGTATCACTCAAGAGGTGATACCAGAGTCCTTGTGGTTCGTCCGCAAGGCCACTGCGGAGAGAGGGATTGCAACCCGCCGCAGTGTCTGAGGCCCCTCTCCGGAGGGGCTTTGTCTTTTTGCTCCCTACCCCCCCACACACACTCACGCATACATTACCGGGCCAGCCAAACGGCACTTCTTCCGGTCTACTTGGTATCCCTGCTCTCTCTCCCTTCAGTAGCCACACAGGGCGCTCTTCAGGGGTTGCTCCAAGGTTGAGTTGTCGCTACTTGGGGATATTTTATCAGTAATAAATACAAATAAAATTAGCCTGATATCAACATTACAAAACCGTTTGTGTACACATCTCAGCCGCCCCCTTCCCCCTGAGTCGTCTGAGTTTTCCCCGGTCCTCTCAGGGCGGTTGTGTACACAATGTGATAATAAATATATGAATTGACACACTTTTAGCATTCTGATTAATGATGGAACTCCTACTCTTACTGATTCGCTATTAAACCTTAACCCTCTCACATGATGGAGTTCCAAGCCATGAAAACCCTCCCCCTCTCAAGGCAGAAGCTCAACCCCCTGCACAGTCTGGCACTGATGGCTTACCG
>JAJDIC010000089.1 GCA_030266525.1 Desulfovibrio sp. OttesenSCG-928-G15
TACGGCAAGGTCAGAATCCAGCATGACCCGTTGCCCACGAAATTCTACAATGCGATGCACAACGGTTTCCAGGGATATTGCCACATCATTTGTCATGGTGGGGTTCCTCGTACTCGCCGTCGAACAGGTCTTTTACCGGAACTTCCAGAGCATGAGCGATACGGCCAATAGTTGATAGGCGGCTTTCGGCTATGCCTTCGTCTTGGCGGGCCTTGTGGATAGTTTGCCGTGATAGTCCTGAATCACTGACCACATCTTGGAAGGTTTTTTTCTTTTCCTCCATTAATCGCTTAACATTGCTGGTAAACATCCTCCACCTCTTCGTTCTAGTTTCGTTGACATTTAATGTAAACGATAGTAGAACAAACTTAACGAAAGGGCAAGAACGAAAAACGGCCCTGCCGGGTGTACCACCACCACGACAGAGCCTAACCACAACCCTACCCCAGGAGGTTGAATCATGGCTGACACGACAATACCCACGAACGACCAAAGCGACAAGCCCGGTAACGATGAAGAGCGGCACCACGATGTCCGGCAAGAAGCCCGTGACGAAATGGCCGCTGAACTTGAAAAGTCTGTCCTTACTCCATTAGGCCTTTTGGCCGGACTACTGGCGAGCGTCAAAGAAGAAGATAGCAACGAAGCTAGCCTTGACATTGTAGGTCAACTGTTGGGCCTCACTGTACATGGGGCGCGAAAGGAACTTGAAATCCAGAGAATTGGCGGCAGGGGTGCGTACTGGCTCCAGCAGTTACTAGATGGCTGGCAAGGAGAAAACGAAGAAGGAGCCTGCCATGAGTAGCAAGACCTCAAATGAAGAACTGTACAGGGCTTCCTGCATTGCCAAGTTTCTTAGGTACACCGTTGAAGATATGATTGATGGTGATTCCGTTTATGGTGAAGATGTTGCCTATGGCTTCGGCCTCTGTATGCAGCTCCTCATAGACAAAATCGACACAGTGCGCGGGGAAGGGGGGAGCCATGAATAACACCATCCTTTACCAAGGCCCCGACCAGACCGAAGTCACGCGGGAAATGATAAACGACAATCTGACCGTGGTTGCTGACTATCTCGGTGGCATAAACTTTCTGTGCAAAGCAGCCCTAGAGGGGTGTATGGACCCCGACCAAGCTGGGCAGCTGCGGCTAATCACCGCTGCTTTGCACAAGGTTGACTTCTTGCTTGCGGACATTACGCCAGAGAGGGAATAGCCCCGCCGCCCCATCCATGCCCCTGCCTTCACTGGTGGGGGCATTTTGTTTCTGGTGGGTACAAGGGCGATACAAAACACAAGGGCAAAGTGGTTGCCTGTTTAACTGTAATGTGGGTATAATTGCGGTTATGAAACTCACCGATGGAATAATCACTTGTCTTAAGGGCACAGGCAAAGCTCGAAAGGTAGCAGACGGCGGCGGCCTCCATATTTATCTGTCGCCTTCTGGCGGCAAGCATTGGCGAATGAGTTACCGCTTTGAAGGTCGCCAGAAGCTTTTGAGTTTTGGCGCTTATCCTGCTGTGTCCATCGAGGATGCTCGCGCCAAAAGAAGTGAAGCAAAGAGGCTGTTGGCGAATGGTATTGACCCCAGCGATGTAAAGCGAGGTATAAGAGGTGGCAACCGCTTTGCCGCTGAAATACAATTCATGCGGGACAAGATTGCTGAGGTTGCCCAACTGGCCGTTAAAAATAAGCTATGCCTTGAAATCTCTATAGGGGTAAGGATGCCAGAGGGACAAAATGCCGTTACCGAAATTCAGCCTATCGGGGCATTTGTGCTCAACCCCTCTACCGGGGAGTGACCCAGCCTATATGGCAGCAAAATATTTTGGGGGCATTTTCGGGGGCATTGAGATTGACTGCCTTTCTCTATCGTTATTTATTTCAGTAGCATGAGTTGTATAATCAATCCTGTCCCCCGCACCATTTCAAAATCTCACGAAGTCCCGCAAGAGCCAAAAAGCCTTGCGGGACTTTGCTTTTATGGCATTTCATAGTCTCACCATGTCTCGCCGGGTACGTTGTCATCCACGTTTTTTGCTGGTAAAAATGCTGGTAAAAGTTTTACCCGCACAATCAAGGTGGAGATTTTACCAGCATGGGAAAATTAACTGATGCCAAGCTCCGGAGCATGAAGCCCAACGGGAAAGTCCAGAAAGAGTCTGACGGCGACTGGCTTTACGCTTACATGGGGCCAAAGAGCAAAAGCATTTCGTGGCAATTGGGCTATCGCTTTGAAAACAAACAGAAAGTTCTGACCCTCGGACGATACCCGGAAGTCAGCTTGGCCGAAGCCCGCAAGAAGTGCCTTGAAGCGCGTGAACTGCTTGCTGATGGACACGACCCAGGCTTGGTCAAGAAGTCTAAAAAGGAAGCCGCTCTACTTGCCAAAAAGGAGCAGACCCTTACCTTTGAAGCCGTTGCCGAACAGTGGTTTGAAAGGCAGTACGCGGCCAGCCCTCCAGTCACGGCGAAAAAAATACGCTGGCACCTGGGTATTCTTTACCAGCACATCGGGAATAGACCCTTTTCGAGCCTTGAACGCCGCGATGTAGTTGAAGCCGTCATGCCCACGCAAGAACGCGGCTGCATTGATACCGCCCACCGCCTCGCACAGATTGCTAATGGGGTTTGTCTTTTCGCTTGGGGGCTTGGCTATGCCGACCGCAATATTGCCGACCGAATAGGCACCACCTTGAAGCCCATCCCACGGCGGCATAGAGCCGCGATTACCGACCCTGAAAAAGTAGGCGGACTCTTGCGGCGCATCCAGGGCTATACCGGGGCCGGACTTTCCGTGAGATATTGCCTCAATATCCTACCCTATCTGCCGTTACGCAGCGAAGAAATACGCCTCGCCAGATGGGATGAAATCGACTTGGAAAACGCCGTCTGGACAATTCCAGCCAAGCGCAACGAACATGGCGGCGGCATGAAAATGCGTGTAGCCCACACCGTTCCCCTGTCGCGCCAAGTCGTAGACCTGTTTCGGGAGTTAAAGAATATCCGAGAAATGAACGGCGGCGGCGGCGAGTTGTGTTTTCCAAGCCCCAGATCGGCCAGCAGAACGATTACAGCCGAAGGCCTGTTGGCCGCTTTGCGCGATATGGGCTACTCCAAGGAAGAAATGAGCATCCACGGTTTCAGGACGATTTTCTCCACCCTTGCGCGAGAAAACAACCTGAACCCCGATCACATTGAAAAACAGCTTGCCCACAAAGAGCAAAACGCGGTTGTGGAAGCCTATGACCGTTCACAGTATTTTGAACAGCGCCGAGTGCTTATGCAAGCCTGGGCTGACTATCTTGACGAATTACGTGACAAAACGGCATAGCGTCCCTTTCCGTGCCATGACAATTTTTGTCTTTTAACATACCATTACGAATCATGTTGAGTCAGGAACGCATACCTATAGGCAGGCTGAAACAAGCATACCGGATGAATGTACAAGAGGCGGATGTTCTTATCTCCGCGCTCGCCCGCCAAGGTTTTCTTGAACTGTACGAACTCTGGCATGAGGCTGTGCGCTTTGTCACCATTGAAGAAAACAACAAGAAATCCATCTATGATGAAGTGGATGAGCCGTATTTTCCCGGTGTTTCAGATTTGAAGCAAGATTTGTTGCAGCAAAGAATAGCTACAAAACGTTTACTGCGCCATTTTGTATCCTTTGCCAGAGGAGAAAAGCCGAGAGAGCATTTGCAAAGAATCTTCGACCGGGTTTTGCGCTTCACCTATGACGCACCCGAGCAGCAGCATGTCGATTCGGCCAGGCTTACTGCGTTTGCCGCAAGTGCTTGCTCTCATTCCGGTAGGAAAAAGCTCTTGGTGGCGCGGCTGCAAGACCGGGCGCTATCCCAAGCCAGTAAAACTCGGCCCGCGCACAACGGTATGGAGAGCTGAGGACATAGCGGCTCTCATGCAGAGCCTCGGCGACCAGGGGGCGGACAATGAATAACGCCCTGCAAACTTTCCGAGACATTCTGACCAGCAAAGGGCTGATACCGTCTGAAATCATTGCGGACGGGAAACTGCACCGTTGTCCCACCCAAAGCAAGCCGCAGAAGCAGAACGGTGCATATATCGCCCATCTGGACACCCCGGCAACGCTCTGGTGGTGCAACTGGGAGAGCATCGAACAAGGCACCTTCACCGAGGCCGAGGAAAGAACGCTCTCTCAAGCGGAAAGAGAGGCGTTACAACAGCGCCAAGCTGCCGTAAAGCAACAGCGCGAGGCCGAATTTGCCCAGCGGCAAGCAGCGGCGGCGCAAAAAGCCCAGAGCGAGTTGAACGCTTCCGCTCTCTGCTCGCCGGAACACTCATATTTGCAGCGCAAAGGCGTTCCCCCGTTTGCGGACGTACGGCAAGACCGAAATGGTATGCTGCTTATTCCTATCAGGGACGCTTCCGGCAACGTGCAAACGCTGCAACGCATCGCCCCGGACGGAGAAAAGCGTTTCCTCACTGGTGGCAAAGTACACGGCGGGCATTTCGTCATTCAGGGCAAGCCCGAAAAACCTCTCGCCGTCTGCGAAGGCTACGCCACCGGAGCCAGCATCCATCTTGCTTATGATTGCACGGTGTATGTAGCGTTTTCGGCAAACAACCTTCCTGCCGTGGCAGGCATTGCGCGGAGCAAACTCCCTGATACCCCCATACTTATTTGCGCCGACAATGACGAGGCGGGTCGCAGCAAGGGGCAGGAGGCCGCGCAAATGGCCCAGGCGCGATTCATTCTGCCAGCCTTTACCACAGGAACAGGAACGGACTTCAACGACTTACACCAGAGCGAAGGGCTACAGGAAGTTCGCCGACAGGTGGAAGCGCCTGAAAATGTTCCCGCTGCTGTTCCCGCGCTGGTATCTCTGAACATGAGGGAATTTCTATCCATGTCCATACCCGAACGGGGGTTACTTCTCTCGCCGATCCTTCCGGTTCAGGGAATAGGCATCATGTACGCCCCGCGTGGCATCGGCAAGACCTTCGCAGCCTTGAGTGTTGCCGTGGCTGTGGCTTCCGGCGGCGCTGTCTTCAACTGGCGTGCGCCCATGCCGAAAAAAGTCCTGTATGTGGACGGCGAAATGCCCGCCATAGCTATGCAAACCCGTCTTGCCGCCCTTGTCGGTGGCATGGCGATTCCCCCGCTCGCTTTGGAAAACCTCAACCTCATCACACCGGATTTGCAGTCTCGCCCCATACCGGATTTGTCCACCGTGGGCGGCCAAGCCGCGCTGGAACCATATCTGAAAGGCGTGGACATGGTTGTGCTGGATAATATCGCAACCTTGTGCCGCACCGGGAAAGAGAACGAATCGCAATCGTGGCAGACCATGCAAGCGTGGCTCCTGGAGTTGCGCCGCCGGGGCATCACCGTTCTGCTCATCCACCATGCCGGGAAATCCGGCGACCAGCGCGGCACCAGCGCCAGGGAAGACATCATGGACACCGTAATCAGTCTGCGCCGCCCCAGAGAGTACAGCATGGCCGAAGGAGCAAGGTTTGAAGTCCATCTGACCAAAGCGCGGGCCGTTCTGGGTGATGACGCCAAGCCCTTTGAGGCCAATCTGGTCGCGGAGGGCAACGCCCTGCATTGGCAGATAAAAGTCTTGGAAGACGTTGAACTGGAAGTGCTTAAACGTCTTTTGAGCGACGGTTACAGCATACGCGACTGTGCCGAGGAAATGGGCAAGTCCAAGGGGGCGATCCAGCGGTTGAAAAAGAAACTGGACGGGGAAAATTGACCCGCCGTTTTCAGGTGTACCGCCGTACCAGTCCCTAAGGGGCGATACAGCGGTACACCGGCAATATTCACCGTATTTGTAGTGCAATAAAGACCCGCTATGTCCAACACCGTCTGCGGTTTTTGTACCGCGAAAATTGAAAAAGTGTACCGGTTCTCTACCGAGATATAAGGAAATCCAGCCATGTCCTACATCGTCTTACATATGGATAAATTCAAAAAGGAAGCCGTGCGTGGCATACAGAGCCACAACAACCGGGAACGGGAGAGCCACTCCAACCCGGATATTGATTACGAGCGAAGCAGCCACAACTACGATCTGCACGAATCCGCCGCCGAAAATTACGCCGAAGCTATCCAGAATCGCATTGATGACCTCCTGCTGGTGAAAGCCGTGCGAAAGGACGCCGTGCATATGTGCGGCCTCATCGTGTCGTCTGACAGCGCCTTTTTTGAAAAGCTGTCACCGGAGGACACCAAACGTTTTTTTGAGGAAAGCAAGGCGTTCCTGACAGAGTTTGTCGGTGCGGAAAACGTCATTTCCGCAATGGTTCACATGGATGAAAAAACGCCGCACATGCATTTTCTGCATGTTCCGGTAACAAAGGATGAGCGGCTGAACGCGAATAAAATCTATACGCGGGAAAGTCTGAAAAAGCTGCAAACCGAGTTGCCCCGGCATCTGCAAAGCCGTGGGTTCGATTTGCAGCGCGGCGTCGAACAGGAGCCGGGAGCGAAGAAAAGGCATCTGAACACACGAGAGTTCAAACAGCAACAGGAGGCGCTTCACAGTCTGGAAAAAGAAGCCCAGGCCGTGAGCGCGGAATTGGAACAGCGGCAGCGGGAAGAATCCGCGTTGCAGGAGCGTTTGCAATCCATCGAGCAGCAAGCCCAGGAAGCGGAAAAGGAGCTTGCCAAACAGACGGATATTCCCAAAGCGTCCATGCTCAACTTCAAATCCGTTCTTGAAACCGCCCAAGAGATAATTGAGCGGCAGAAAAAGGCGTTGGCGGCAAAAGGCATCGTCACCGCGCAAAATGAAAAACAGCAGGCGGAAATACTCAGTCTGCGCGAAACGGTAGCGGCCCTGAATACAAAAAT
Organism: Desulfovibrio sp. OttesenSCG-928-G15; assembly: GCA_030266525.1. The sequence goes on from JAJDIC010000089.1 coordinate 6,841, forward strand.
CGGGCACCTGCAAAATGAAATGGAAGAAGACCGGAAACGAAGCGGCGTAAGCATCAGAAGCTTGAATAGCACCAATCTGAACATTCTCGCCCGCCTGGAAGAAACCGAGAAGTTCTTCCGCTGGAACACGGAAGCCGCCATGATGCGGAATGATTATGAGCGGGAGCAGCGTCAGGAAGCGCAACGGAAAGCGGCGGAACAAAAGCGGCTGACCCAGGAACGGGAACAGCAGGAGCGCCAGCGTCAGGAGGAACAGCAGCGCCGCGAAGCTGAATTGGCGCGGGAGAAAGAAGCACTGAAATTGCAGCGCCAGCAGGAAAAGGCGCAGTCATTGGAACGGAGGCCGCGCGGTATGGGCATGGGCCGATGAGTCCGCACCGCGTCTTTGCGAAAGGCAAAAGCATAGCCCACTATGCTTCACTTCGTGAAACGTGGGCGACCGTGCCGCTCGACCGCCGAAAGCAACAATACAAATCCGGGGCATTTCCCCGCCACCATACAGGAGAGGAACAGCATGAATATCACCACAGCCCAAGTCAAGGAAATCAGATTGGAACTTGCCAAGCTCAAGCCTGTGAAAGTCACTCTGGACGGCAACCGCAGTCTGACCGTGAAAGAAGCCATTCGCGCTCTGGCCCCGACTCTGGAACGCATGAGAAAGCGCGGCTTCGACACACAGGAGATTGCCGAAAAGCTCCATGAGAAAGGCATTGAGGTGAAACCGCCCACCCTCGCCAAATACCTGAACGAATTTAGACGCGGTAAGGACAAGAAGAAAGACACGGCCTCGCCGCCCACGCAGAGCGAAAAAACTACTCCCACACCGCAACCGGACAAGCCAGTCGGGGTGAGCACAGGTCAGTTCATCATTACGCCGGATATGCCACTGGATGAATTGTAGCGCGGAGCATTACTCCTTTTCTCGACGATAGCGAGCACGGCCCTCAGAATTTCCGGGGGCCGCGTTCGTTATACAAACTTCTCGTAAAAGATGAGTAGGTAGGCCGGGCGAGACATTGGCCTGAAAAGTGCGCTCAGAGTGCAACCTTGAGCGTGAAAAAACAAGCAAGTGGGCCTTGTTTGAATT
>JAJDIC010000009.1 GCA_030266525.1 Desulfovibrio sp. OttesenSCG-928-G15
ACAAGTTTTTTTGCAATTACCCCTTCCTCTTCCTCCCCCTCCTCTTCACCGCACCCCTCATATGCTCCACATACCGCTCCTGCCTCTCCACAGTCTCCCGTGCCTTGTCCGCCACCCATTCATCCACAGCAGAGCATAACCAAGCAAGCCTTCGGCCTAGCTTCATCGGCATAGGAACGGCTGTAAAATCCTTCCTTGCAAGATACCCATAAATGGAAGCAATTGACCGCCCAAGTAGCTCGCTCATTTCCTCGATGTTGTAGAAAAGCTTGCGTTGTGCCATTGTAAAATCCTCACTGGTCAAGGTTTGTGCCAAAACTCATAGCCATTCACCATTGACCAGACTTTCCCAAAAACCTCCTTTACCCTCGACCCCATGAAATTACAGCTTGCACCACAACTCACAGCCAAGAACACCCTTGAAGCCTCACGCATAATTGCAGAGGCTTTTGTTTCACATTTTGGCAACGAATGGGGGACAGAGAAAGATATAATCAAGCTGCTAATCCCCAAAGGCAAAGCCAGCTCATGGGCAGCCCTTGACCGCCATTTGAGCCACTTTGCCAAGCAATTCTATGACTCATACCCAAGCAGCCAAGAATCAAACCCAGCCCATGAAGAGATTATAAATTTCATTGACACTATTCGCTTCTCTCTCAAGGATTTACCCCAAAGGCTAGACTACAAACTCCCCGACCACAAAAAAGAGTACACAAGCCCCCAAGAAGTAGCAGAGCATTTCACAACTTGCTCTCTCTGCTGGCGTTCTGTGCTTCGCAGACCTCTCGAAAAGAAAAAGCCCCTTTGTTATTTGCATGATATTTCTTGTCATTCCCAAGAATACCGCAAGCGCTACTACCTCAAGCAATACCTAGAAACCACCAAGCTTCAAATCATCAAATCCCTACCGCACCTAATCCATGTGAAACTAGAATTAGGCGCGGAACTAAACGCCTACATTCTCTCACTCTGTACACCCAAAACAACAGCAGAAAAACCGACAAATCAACCAACCAGCGAAACCGCAGCCCTTCCATACCTCGCAAACTACCTCGCCTCACTTGGCATGCCTCTTTTCACTCCTAAGGCTCTTTTGCATGCTTTGGAGGTTCCCATATATCAAAACAAGCTTTCGCCCATTACAAGGCAAGCTTGGGAGTGGTATTTTGAAGACAGAAGCAAAAATCTCCGCTTGAGCTATATCCAGCTCATCACAGCCGAAGCATGGCTCAAACTGGAGGCAGAAAAGAAACATGGTGGGGTGAGGACAAAAAGAGCTGAAAAGGGAAGTAAAAACAACTGAAATCATGCTAGACAAATTTGTCTAAACATGCTAAAAATCTAAAGAAACAAAGGGCAAGTGAATCAAAAAACACAAAGCTTTTTTGGTGCATTCTGGTTCATTTTTGGTTCACCAAAGCTGAAAAACACTGATTGTTCACAAATGTTCATAAACAACTAATGCCCTGGAAATATTAACACTCTACCAGTAAGTCCTTGAATTCTCTGTGCCAGTTTGGGGGATTGAAACCAACTTGTCGGCGTCCCACCGCGTATTATACTTGTCGCCCCTCGCGCAGGGGCGTGGATTGAAACGAAAAGGTCGGGCAGCTCGCAGAAAACAGCGTCAAGTCGCCCCTCGCGCAGGGGCGTGGATTGAAACATTCCCCATACTTTTCCCCCTTAAACCCGGCGTGTCGCCCCTCGCGCAGGGGCGTGGATTGAAACGACATCCATCTTGGGTAGGTAGTTGGTCAGCAGCAGTCGCCCCTCGCGCAGGGGCGTGGATTGAAACGTGGTGAAATAGCTTTCGCGGCATTCTTCCCGCCCGTCGCCCCTCGCGCAGGGGCGTGGATTGAAACGCAAAGACCGTATTCACTTTGACACGCTGGCGGCGTCGCCCCTCGCGCAGGGGCGTGGATTGAAACCCGCTCTGACATGGCTTCAACCCGGCAGCGGCAAGTCGCCCCTCGCGCAGGGGCGTGGATTGAAACCTTGGCGTTATTCGTAGGCAAAGTGGATAAGCCCGGTCGCCCCTCGCGCAGGGGCGTGGATTGAAACGCGCCAGCATCAAGAGTTCGGCGGCAAGCCGGACGTCGCCCCTCGCGCAGGGGCGTGGATTGAAACCTGTACTGTGCGCCCATCGTGCAGCATTATCACGTCGCCCCTCGCGCAGGGGCGTGGATTGAAACATGGCAAACCAGGCGCAACGCCGTGTCCGTGCCGGTCGCCCCTCGCGCAGGGGCGTGGATTGAAACGAGTCTGCCACCCGTACACAGATATGGTGCAACTGTCGCCCCTCGCGCAGGGGCGTGGATTGAAACCTTGAAAACAGTAAATTGTTCAGGGCGCTGGCCGTCGCCCCTCGCGCAGGGGCGTGGATTGAAACCTCTCCCGCAAGCAGCTTGTAACGCCTTTCAAGGGTCGCCCCTCGCGCAGGGGCGTGGATTGAAACTTGTGCCCCATCCACTTCTGGACGTGGGTTAATGTCGCCCCTCGCGCAGGGGCGTGGATTGAAACCTTCCCGTCAATTTCATCAATGATATATGTAACCGGTCGCCCCTCGCGCAGGGGCGTGGATTGAAACCTTCCTGTAAATATTCTGGACCACGTCCATGACATGTCGCCCCTCGCGCAGGGGCGTGGATTGAAACCGCGTCATGCACTTAAGCCCAGCGCGGTTGGCGTGTCGCCCCTCGCGCAGGGGCGTAGATTGAAACAGCAGCGGATCTAGTAGCGGACCAAGCAGCGGACGTCGCCCCTCGCGCAGGGGTGGGATTGAAAGAACCGCTTCCGTAAGGTCTTTGTTGACTACCTCAAGGAAGGTTGTTCCCCTCGCGGGAGCGACCGCCAACGAAAAACCGCCGCAATTCGCGGCGGTTTTTCGTTGTTTTTTATCTTATCCTGTTAGATCTCTTCAATTATCCGTTGATGTCTACCAGCAGGGGGTCGTCTTCGAGTTCCTCGAGGAATTTGTCCGGGCGTTCTTTTTGTTCCGGTACTACTATATCGCCGTGGACGTATTCGCGATAGCCGGTGCCTGCGGGGATGAGGCGGCCGACTATGACGTTTTCTTTCAGGCCGCGCAGGGCGTCGGATTTGCCGCGCAGGGCGGCTTCCGTGAGCACCTTTGTGGTTTCCTGGAACGAGGCGGCTGAAATAAAGCTTGAGGTGGTCAAAGACGCCTGGGTTATGCCGAGTACGAGCGGTTCTGCTGTGGCCGGGGAACGGCCTTCCGCTATGACCTTGGCGTTTTCGTCCTTGAACTCTTGCTTGTCCACCTGTTCACCTACCAGGAAGCTGGTCTGGCCCGGATCGAGAACTTGTACTTTGCGCAGCATCTGCCGGACGATGACTTCAATGTGTTTGTCGTCAATGCCAACGCCCTGGAAGCGGTATACGTCCTGAATTTCATCCACCAGGTAGGCGGCGAGGAATTTTTCACCCTTAGTGCGCAATATGTCGTGCAGTTCGGGGTGGCCTTCGGTGAGCAGTTCGCCTGCTTCAACAAAGTCTCCGTCGCCAACCGTGATATGTTTGCCCTTTGGCACGAGGTATTCTTTTGAATCTCCGGCTTCGGGGGTTACCAACAGTTTGCGCTTGCCTTTTGCTTCGCCCGCAAAAGATACGGTTCCGTCGATTTCGGACACAACCGCCATATCTTTGGGTTTGCGCACTTCAAAAAGTTCGGCAACGCGGGGAAGACCACCTACGATGTCTTTGGTTTTTGAAGATTCGCGCGGCTTACGCGCAAGAATATCACCAGCCTGTATTTCCTGGTTGTCCTTGACCATGAGCAGGGCGCCCACGGGCAGGGGATAGGTGGCCGGAATGGTTGAGCCGGGGCGGGTTTTTACTTCGCCGTTTTCATCTGTCACGGAAATGGAGGGGCGCAGGTTGGTCGTTCTGTATTCGATGATGCTCTGCGTGGCCATGTGGGTGGCTTCGTCCACCTTTTCCTGGTAGGTTTTGCCTTCCAGAATGTCGGTGAACTTGATGATACCGTCAACTTCAGACACAAAGGGTTCGTTGAACGGATCCCATTCTGCGATGTTTGTGCCTTTTTTGACTTCCTGGTTTTCTTTGACAACCAGTTTGGAACCGTTGGGCAGGATGTATTTTTCACGCTCACGGCCCTGATCGTCCACAATGCTGACCTGACCGCTTTTGCCAAGAACCATGCTTTGCCCTTCACGGTTCAAAACAGCCTTGACCCGGGAGAAGATAACCCGACCGGAGTGCTGTGCCGTGATGTTGGAGCGCTCAATTTCACGCGAGGCCGTACCACCGATGTGGAAGGTACGCATGGTAAGCTGGGTGCCCGGCTCACCGATGGACTGCGCAGCAATGATGCCCACGGTTTCGCCGATGTTTACCATATGCCCGCGCGCAAGATCGCGCCCGTAGCACATGGAGCACACCCCGCGTTCAGACTGGCAGGTAAGGGCGCTACGCATGGTCAGGGAGTTAATGCCCACGTCGTCAAGAGTTTTGGCAACGTGCTCGTCCACCAGGGTATTGGCGGGGAAAAGCAGTTCATTGGTCTCCGGGTGGTGGGTCGGATAGAGCGTTACCCGGCCGAGTGCGCGCTCTGTAAGGCGCATCTTGATTTCGCCGCCTTTAACAAGGTGGGTCAGTTCAATGCCGTCAACCGTACCGCAGTCGTTTTCACTGATGATAACATCCTGCACAACGTCCACCAAGCGGCGGGTAAGGTAACCGGAGTTGGCCGTTTTCAGGGCTGTATCGGCAAGACCTTTCCGTGCGCCGTGGGTGGAGTTGAAGTACTGGGAAACGTCCAGACCTTCACGGAAGCTGGCGATAATGGGCGTTTCAATAATTTCGCCGGAAGGCTTGGCCATCAGGCCGCGCATGCCCGCGAGCTGACGCATCTGGTCCTGGTTACCCCGTGCGCCGGAAGTGGACATCATATAAATCGGGTTGAAGCTCTGGTTTGTCTTTTTCTCGCCGGTTTTTTCATTGACCAGCACATCCGTCGAGATGGCCTTGATCATTTCGGCAGAAACGTCCTGTGTGGCTTTGGTCCACACGTCAACAACCTTGTTGTATTTTTCCGTGCGGGTGATGATACCGTCACGGTACTGCAATTCGATGTTTTCAACTTCGGCTTTTGCAGTGTCGATGATGCCTTTTTTCGCGTCCGGAATTTTGAGGTCCTTCACGCCAATGGTTACGCCTGCGCGAGTTGCGTATTCGTAACCGATATCTTTCAGGCGGTCGCACAAAATGACCGTGGCCTTGGTGCCAACATCGCGATAAGCACTGCCCACAAGGCGGGCAATGTTTTTCTTGGTGAGCACGCAGTTGACCAGCTTGAAGGGAATGCCCTTGGGCAGGATGTCGCGCACAAGGATGCGACCGGGAGTGGTATCTATGATTTCACCATCAATACGCACTTTTATCCGGGCATGTAGGGCGACCTGCTTGGCGTCATATGCCGCGATAACTTCCCAGGGGTCGCAGAATATCTTGTCCTGACCCAGTTCAAAGTCGCGGTCAACAGTCATGTAGTACAGGCCGAGAACGATATCCTGGCTGGGCACGATAACGGGCGAGCCGTTTGCCGGGGAAAGGATGTTGTTTGTGCTCATCATGAGCACGCGGCATTCGATTTGCGCCTCAAGAGAGAGCGGCAGATGCACAGCCATCTGGTCACCGTCAAAGTCCGCGTTGTAGGCGGAACACACGAGCGGGTGCAACTGAATAGCCTTGCCTTCCACAAGCAGCGGTTCAAAAGCCTGAATGCCCAGGCGGTGCAGGGTAGGCGCGCGGTTGAGCATGATCGGATACTCGCGCACCACATCTTCGAGAATATCCCACACTACCAGTTCTTCGCGCTCAACCATCTTTTTCGCGCTTTTAATGGTAGAGGCGAGGCCGCGTTCTTCCAGCTTGGCGTAAATGAAGGGCTTGAACAACTCCAGCGCCATCTTTTTGGGCAGGCCGCACTGGTGCAGCTTGAGCTTCGGGCCGACAACAATAACGGAACGGCCGGAATAGTCCACGCGTTTACCGAGCAGGTTTTGACGAAAACGTCCTTGCTTGCCCTTGATCATGTCGGAAAGGGATTTCAACGGGCGTCCGTTTGTGCCGGTAATGGCCCGTCCTCTGCGGCCGTTATCAAACAGGGCGTCCACCGCTTCCTGTAGCATGCGCTTTTCGTTGCGGATGATGATATCAGGCGCACCAAGCTCCATCAGGCGTTTCAAGCGGTTGTTGCGGTTGATTACCCGGCGGTAAAGGTCGTTCAGGTCGCTTGTGGCGAAACGGCCGCCGTCCAGGGGAACCAGAGGGCGCAGTTCGGGTGGAATGACCGGAATAACTTCCATGATCATCCATTCGGGCTTGTTGCCCGACTCGATGAACGCTTCCACGATTTTCAGCCGTTTGGTCAGCTTTTTCTTTTTCGTCTGGGAGCGGGTGGATTGGGACTCTTCGCGCAGAGTAACGCGAAGGTCTTCCAGATTGATTTCTTCCAAAAGGGAGCGAACGGCTTCCGCGCCCATACCGACAGTCAGGGCTTCTTCGCCATAGTGGTCAAGCACCTGCAAATATTGATCTTCGGAGATAACCTGCAATTTTGTCAGGTTGGTGTTGCCCGGATCAAGGACGATGTAAGAGTCGAAGTAGAGCACCTTTTCCAGATCGGCCATGGTGATGTCGAGCAGTGTGCCGATTTTGGAAGGAAGGGTTTTCAGAAACCATATATGTGCGACCGGGGCGGCAAGCTCAATATGGCCCATGCGCTCGCGGCGTACTTTGGAGGCAATGACTTCAACGCCGCACTTTTCGCAGACAATACCGCGGTGCTTCATGCGCTTGTATTTACCGCAGTTGCACTCGTAGTCTTTTACCGGGCCGAAGATTTTGGCGCAGAAAAGGCCGTCCCGCTCCGGCTTGAAGGTGCGGTAGTTGATGGTTTCCGGTTTTTTTACCTCGCCGTAAGACCACTCGCGGATGGACTCCGGCGCGGCGATGGAAACCTGAATGGATTTCAGGTTCTTGATATTGGCAACAGTGGCTGATGAGCCTCTGACTGTGAAAAGATCGTCCAGTGTCATGTGCTGGTCCCTGCCTTTTAAAAAGGTCGTATAAAGGGCCGAAAGGCCTTATGAAAAACCGTGTTTTCCGGGCAGGGTAAGCCCTGCCCGGAACGGGGTGGTATTATTCGTCGTCTGTTTCGTCTTCAGCCGGAACTACCGGAGGAATGAAAGACATGAGGGATTCGGTGTCGTCATCGTCATCGGTGTCGTCGGCAGTGACGACATCTGCGGCAAAAACTTCTTCCGCTTCCGCTTCACGCCGGGCTGCGCGTTCCGCAACGGGGTCGGAATAGCCTTCCGCTTCGTTGTGGATATACAAACCGGTACGTTTTGGGCGTTTTTTGCCTTCTTCCTGATGCAGCGTAACGTCCAGACCAAGAGACATAAGCTCTTTGACCAAAACGTTAAACGATTCAGGAAGGCCCGCTTCAAGGAAGTTTTCACCCTTGACGATTTTTTCATACATTTTGACGCGGCCCGTTACGTCGTCCGACTTGACGGTCAGGAACTCCTGCAACAGGTAAGCTGCGCCATACGCTTCCAGCGCCCACACTTCCATTTCACCGAGGCGCTGACCACCAAACTGGGCCTTGCCGCCCAGCGGCTGTTGGGTAACCAGGGAGTAGGGGCCTGTGGAGCGGGCGTGGATTTTTTCGTCTACCAAGTGGTGCAGCTTGAGCATGTACATAACGCCGGTTGTGACCTTGTTCTGGAATACTTCGCCCGTGCGCCCGTCATACAGCGTGGTCTTGCCGTCATCCGGCAGACCGGCCTTGGACAGCCAGTTCCAGATTTCGTCTTCGCTTGCGCCGTCAAACACCGGGGTTTTGGTCACAATGCCGTCGCGCAGTTTTTTGACGGCTTCCACAAAGTCCTCGTCTGAAAGGGTATCAATCAGCTCAGAGGTGGCTTCGCTGTCAAACACGCTTTTTACCTGCTTGCGCAGATCCTGCGTGGCTACATCGCTGTTTGCCAGGGCAGAAAGCTGCTCGCCAAGCTCTTTTGCCGCCCAGCCGAGGTGGGTTTCCATAATCTGGCCGATGTTCATACGCGAAGGTACACCGAGAGGGTTGAGCACAATGTCAACCGGGCGGCCGTCTGCAAAGAAGGGCATATCTTCAATAGGCAGGATGCAGGAAACTACACCCTTGTTACCGTGGCGTCCGGCCATTTTGTCGCCCACGTTCAGCTTACGCTTGACCGCGACATACACCTTGACCATCTTGATAACACCGGGGGGGAGGTCGTCACCTTCCGTCACCTTGCCGCGCTTGGAGTCGTAAATGCTCTTGATGAATTCGATTTGACGGTCATAATCATCAAGAATGGCGGTAATGGCTTCGTTCGTTTCCTTGTTTTTAAACAGGCCTGCGAATTTCTTGACCGGAAGATCCGCAAGAATTTCGGGAGTGGGCACGCTGCCGGCTTCTGCCAGAACATCGCCCTTTTTCTTGCCCGGCAGGTTGGAAGCGATCTGCTTGCCGCTGACAAGAACCAGCATTTTTTCTCTGGTTGCGTCAGAAAGCGCACGAACATGGTCCGCTTCCTTGCGATCAAGGGATGCCAGTTCAAAGTCTTCAATTGTACGAGTACGATCGTCCTTTTCGCCGGAACGGCGGTTGAATACCTTGACTTCGATGATAGTGCCCTCGATTCCGGGGGGAACCTTCAGCGAGGTGTTCTTCACATCGCGGGCCTTGTCGCCGAATATGGCCCGGAGCAGTTTTTCTTCGGGCGTGAGCTGGGTTTCGCCCTTGGGGGTGATTTTACCCACAAGAATGTCGTCCGGCTTGACGTTTGCGCCAAGGCGGATGATGCCGCTGGCGTCAAGGTTGCGCAGCATGTCTTCGCCCACGTTCGGAATATCGCGGGTGATTTCTTCGGGTCCGAGCTTTGTATCTCGGGCGACAACTTCAAATTCTTCGATGTGTACGCTGGTGAAGGTGTCTTCTTTGACGCAGCGCTCGGAAATGAGAATGGAGTCTTCAAAGTTGAAACCGCACCAGGGCATAAATGCCACAGTAAGGTTTTTGCCGAGGGCCAGTTCTCCGCCTTCGATTCCGGGGCCGTCCGCAAGCACGGCACCCTTTTTCACAACCTGGCCGGGATAGCAGGAGGGCCGCTGACCGAAGCAGGAGTTCTGGTTGGACTTGTGGTATTTTTGCAGGATGTATGATTTTACACCGCCCGTATCCGGGCTGATGGAGGCATCATCATAGCTAACGATAATCCGGTCCGCATCGGCATAGCGCACTATGCCGTCTGTTTCCGCAAGGATGCAGGCGCCGGAGTCCTGGGCCACGTCGCGTTCCATGCCGGTTCCTACAAGCGGCTTGGCACTGCGCAGAAGCGGCACGGCCTGGCGTTGCATGTTGGAACCCATGAGGGCGCGGTTTGCGTCGTCATGTTCAAGGAACGGGATAAGGGCGGCAGAGATGGACACCATCTGGCTCGGCGAAATGTCCATCAGGGTAACGTCATCCTTGGGGCTGTTCACAACATCCCCGTGCATACGCGCCGTGACGAATTCGTCAAGCAGCTCGCCGTCTTTCGCCATAGAGGCGTTAGCCTGGGCGATAACATCGTCCGCTTCGCGGGATGCATCCATATAGATAATCTCGTCCGTCACCTTGCCGTTTTTGACAATGCGGTACGGCGTTTCGATAAAGCCGAAATCATTTACCCTGGCATAGGTTGTGAGCGACACGATAAGACCGATGTTCGGTCCTTCCGGTGTTTCAATGGGGCAAATGCGGCCGTAGTGGGACGTGTGCACGTCGCGCACTTCAAAGCCTGCCCGCTCACGGGTGAGGCCGCCCGGTCCAAGCGCGGAAAGCCGACGCTTGTGGGTCACTTCGGACAAGGAGTTGGTCTGGTCCATAAACTGCGAGAGCTGGGATGTACCGAAAAACTCCTTGAGCACGGCGGTTACGGGCTTGGGGTTGATCAAATCGTGCGGCATGAGCGTGCCTACTTCCTGCAGGCTCATGCGCTCCTTGATAGCGCGTTCCATACGCACAAGGCCGATGCGATACTGGTTTTCCACCAGCTCGCCGACCGGGCGTACTCGACGGTTGCCAAGGTGGTCAATGTCATCTGCCGGGCCGTGAGAATCCTTCAACTGGGCAAGGATTTTGATGGCCGTGAGAATATCGTTGTCTGTAAGCACCCTCAGATCGGCGGGTTCGTCCAGGGAAAGACGCTGGTTGAGCTTGTAACGGCCTACAGGGGAAAGGTCGTAATAGTCGGAAGAGCGGAACAGGTTGTCAAAGAAGCTGGCCGCAATTTCCGGCGTGGGCGGGGAACTGGGGCGCAGGCGGCGGTAAATTTCCACCTGGGCGCTTTCCTGGTTGGTGGTTTTGTCCATAACCAGGGTGTCGCGAATGGAGGAAGAGGTCTCGGTTCCACGGGTGTGCAGAATGGCGAGGCGTTTGACGCCGTTTTCGCGCAAGACTTCCATAAGGCCCGGGGTAATCTCGTCTGCCGCTTCTGCCAGCACTTCGCCGGTGGCCTCGTTCACGATGTCGTCAGCCAGGAACAGTCCGTCCAGGGCTTCCGGGGCAACCGCAATGGATTCAATACCGCCTTCGCAGATAAGACGCCAGGCACGTTTGGTAATGGGCTTGCCGGCCTTGACAATGGACGTGCCGTCTTTGCCGGTGATGTCCGCAAAGGCATTGTCTTTGCGGTACAGGTCTTTGGAAACCTCCCAGGAGACAGAGCCGTCATCGCCAAGGTTGTAGAACTCAGTTTTATAGAAAGCACGAAGAATATCGACGCTGCTCATGCCCATGGCCTTGAAAAGGACCGTTGCGGGCATTTTACGGCGGCGGTCTATGCGCACATAGAGGATATCCTTATGATCATAGTCAAAGTCCAGCCAACTGCCGCGCATGGGAATGATACGGCAGGAGTAAAGCACCTTGCGGCTGGAGTGGGTTTTTCCGGCGTCGTGCTCAAAGATGATGCCGGGGGAACGCTGCAACTGGTTGACGATAACACGCTCGGTGCCGTTGATGATGAAGGTGCCTTTTTCCGTCATCAAGGGGAGGGTGCCAAAATAGATATCCTGTTCCTTGATGTCGCGAATGCTGCGGCTTTCTGTCTCTTCATCTACATCATATACTACAAGGCGAACCTTGATGCGTATGGGCGCCTCATAGGTAAGGCCCTTGCTGATGCACTCGGCCTGATCGTACTTGGGTTCGCCAACTTCATAGCTGACGAATTCAAGACTGGCGGTATGGTTAAAATCTTCAATGGGAAAGACAGACCGGAATACTCCTTCCAGCCCTTCCTGTTCATTACGCGTAACCGCACCTTCTTGCAGAAACTTCTTGTAAGAATCTACCTGAAGGTTGAGCAGGTGGGGGGTGGGAAGGGTTACGTCGATCTTGCCGAATTTTTTACTCAGTTGGGCCATGATATACCTCAAGGTCAGGGACGACGGTTTCCTGCTTGCCCGAAAAGGGAGGATACCCTTTCAAGGGATGAAAACGCAAAACGCATGCACATGACATCAAACAACCGGAAGGCTGGTTTGCCTGAACATGGCTTTGCAGTCAGTCGAACTAGGGGTAGTCTTCGGCTCACCGAGCATAAAACGACAAAAAGCCAGACGGGATCGTGAAAAACGCGATTCCGGCATGGCGCTTTTTTATTTATGTGCGGCAAGGGGTACCAACAACGTACAGCCCGATAACAGCAGAGTGTTCGTGTTCATTCGACAAAGAAGAGATACATACTCAACAGAAAATTAAAAAGCAAGCACTTTTTTGCTTAAAAATGAAAAAAAACAGCGGGATTTTTTACAAGGCTGCTTAAAGGAACAAATTCTTTGCCGGACAATGAGTTACCAGAAATGCAGAGCGCTGGCCCGTTTGAAAAGTGCTCCATTTGTCCTTGCAAAACCCCAAGGGCTGATCTATAGAAGCTTGCTCGAACGCGAAGTCTCTAGAAATGGACGCTTCGTGCTTACAGCGGCCCGCTGTCGCGCTTTTCGCCCATAAGGGCAGGCGGCCCGCCCAGCATGCTTCTATTTATGCAACACGATACATACATCACGGCAAGTTGCCGGCACGACACCAGGTTCAACTGGCGTAAAGCGGAAGGAGTGGGAAAGCCACCAATCCGCTTTTTTTGTGTCTGAATGCTATAGTTATTATTACAAAAAACAGACCCAAGAACGAAACATACAGCAAGCAGAAAGGTTTCTCCCATGCCCAAAAGAACTGACCTCAAGCGGATTATGGTGATTGGTTCCGGCCCTATTGTTATCGGCCAGGCCGCAGAGTTTGACTATTCCGGCACTCAGGCGGTCAAGGCCCTGAAGGAAGAGGGCTATCAGGTAATTCTTGTGAATTCCAACCCTGCCACCATCATGACCGACCCCGGCCTTGCCGACAGAACCTATATTGAACCCATTGAGCCGGAAACCGTAGCGGCAATTATCCGCCGTGAAAAGCCGGATGCTCTTTTGCCCACCATGGGCGGGCAAACCGGCCTGAACACCGCGCTCAAACTTGCGGAATCCGGCCTGCTTGAGGAACTTGGTGTGGAACTGCTTGGCGCGGACAGCAAAACCATTGCCACAGCGGAAAGCCGGGAGCTTTTCCGGGCCTGCATGGAAAGCATCGGCCTGAAAATGCCCGCTTCCATCATTGCCAGGAACATGGACGATGTACGTAACGCAACAAAAGAGATAGCGTTTCCAATCATTCTTCGCCCCGCCTTTACCCTGGGCGGAGCGGGGGGCGGCGTTGCCTACAATATGGAAGACCTGGAGGCGCTCGGATCTTCCGGCCTTTCCGCCAGCATGAAAAGTGAAGTGCTTGTCGAGCAGAGTGTGCTTGGCTGGAAGGAAATTGAAATTGAAATCATGCGCGACCGCAATGATCATCAAATCATCATCTGCTCTATTGAAAACTTTGACCCCATGGGGGTGCACACGGGAGACTCCATAGCCATTGCCCCGGCTATGAGCCTGAGCGTTCAGGACCTGGAAACCATCATCACGGCGTCCAAAAAAGTGATGCGGGCCGTCAACATGCTGGGCGGCGCAAACATCCAGTACGCGCTCAACCCTGTGAACGGCGAGCTTGTGGTCATTGAGATGAACCCCAGGGTTTCGCGATCTTCTGCCCTTGCATCCAAGGCGACCGGCTTCCCCATTGCCCGCATTGCGGCAAAGCTGGCGGTTGGCTATACATTGGACGAATTGCAGGACGGGGCCAAGGGCACAACTTTGGCCCAGTATGCCGGAGAAATTGACTATGTAGTCTGCAAGGTGCCGCGCTTCACCTTTGAAAAATTCCCCGGTGCCAAAGACGAACTTACCACCTCCATGAAGAGTGTGGGGGAATCGTTGAGCATGGGCGCAAGCTTCAAGGAAGCTCTGCAAAAGGGCCTTCGCTCCCTGGAAGCGGGCGTGTCCGGCTGGGGGCACAACTTCCGGGGCAAGCTGCCGGAACGTTCGGAAATAATACCCCTGCTGCGCGTGCCCAATTCCAAACGTATTTTCGCATTGCGCCACGCCATGCTGATCGGCATGAGCGTAGCGGAAATTTATGAGGCTACTTCCATTGATCCCTGGTTCTTGAATGAACTCAAAGAGCTGGTGGATATGGAGCATGAACTGCGTGATTTTGCCCTGGCTAACGCCATGACCGCCGAAAACCCCGAACTGCAAAGCCTGATGCGTCGGGCCAAGGTAATGGGATTTTCTGACGCCCAGCTTGCTGAAATGTGGAAGCGCCCGGCCTCTGACGTGCGTAAACTTCGTATGACGCTTTCGGTGCTGCCTGAATCAGAAGCGGTGCAGACTTATGGCGGTAAAGCGGGTGCCTCTGATTCCTACTATTATTCCAGCTATCGTCAGGGCAAAGGCCATACTTTTTCCCAGGGCGGAAAAAAAGTCATTATCCTCGGCGGCGGGCCAAACCGCATAGGGCAGGGCATAGAATTTGACTATTGCTGCTGCCACGCTTCCTTTGCCCTGCGCGATGAAGGCGTACTTTCCATCATGGTCAATTCCAACCCGGAAACGGTTTCCACAGACTTTGACACTTCCGACAGGTTGTATTTTGAACCCCTGACCTTTGAAGATGTGATGAACATTGTGGAAGTGGAAAAGCCGGACGGCGTGATTGTCCAGTTTGGCGGACAAACCCCGCTGAATCTGGCTGTGCCGCTTATGCGTGCCGGGGTACCTATTATCGGCACCTCGCCGGATTCCATTGACCGCGCGGAAGACCGGGAGCGTTTTCAGGCGCTTATCAATAAACTCGGCCTGTTGCAGCCCGCAAACGCCATTGCCGTGAACCCGCAGGAAGCCATGGCCGCTGCCCGCGAAATAGGCTTCCCGGTAGTGGTTCGCCCCTCTTATGTGTTGGGCGGCAGGGCCATGATGGTCGTGTATGATGAGAGTCAGTTAAAAAGCTACTTTGCCGAAGTGTTGTGCGACGACGCGCCTGAGCACCCCATCCTGATTGACAAGTTTCTTGAGCATGCCACTGAAGTGGATGTAGACGCCCTTTCTGACGGGGAAGAAACCTATGTTGCCGGTATTATGGAGCATATAGAGGAAGCGGGCATTCACTCCGGTGACTCGGCCTGCGTGTTGCCGGCGCACACCCTGCCTGAAAACATTATTGCCGAAATATCGCGCCAAACGGTGGCCCTGGCAAAAGAGCTGAATGTTATCGGCCTCATGAACATCCAGTTTGCGGTAAAGGAAGGGCAGGTATACATTCTTGAAGTTAACCCCCGCGCTTCGCGTACCGCGCCATTTGTTTCAAAGGCAACCGGGGTACCGCTTCCCCGCCTTGCCACGCAAATCATGCTGGGCGCGAAGATTCGCGACCTCAAGCCCTGGGAGTCGTGCAAAACCGGGTATGTTTCGGTCAAAGAAGCCGTATTCCCCTTTAACCGCTTCCCCGGTGTAGACATTCTGTTAGGACCGGAAATGAAATCAACCGGCGAAGTCATGGGGATTGCCTCGTCCTTTGCCGAAGCCTTCATGAAGGGACAGCTTGCGGGTGGTTCGCGCCTGCCGCAGAGCGGCAAGGTGTTTATTTCGGTGAATGACCACGACAAGCCTTTGGTCGCGCCGCTGGCCAAAGCCTTTCACGACCTCGGCTTTGAAGTGCTGGCTACTTCCGGCACGGCCAAGCTGATTACCGGTCAGGGCATACCCGCCACTCCGGTGATGAAAGTATATGAAGGAAGGCCGAATATAGTAGACCTGATCAAGAACGGCGAAGTGGCCCTGGTAGTCAACACGGCCTCGGGCAAGCTGACAGTGCAGGACTCGCGCTCCATTCGCCAGAACACCTTGCTGTACGGCGTACCGTACTCGACAACCCTGGAGGGAGCCAAAGCCATTTCCATGGCCATTGCCGACTCCAAGGAGCACGGTTTGAATGTCCGTAGTTTGCAGGAGTATTATGGTGAATAGACTTGTTTGATATGCCTTGGGGCGTCCAGAGGCGGCTCTGCCACTCTGGACGCCCCACGCCTGGATGTGGCAACAGATGGTGAAAAGCCGGAGTGCCGACTTATCTGAAGAAAACGCCCTTACTTTTCCTGTCCAGCCATGCGAGACAGCTCCTGGGAGATCTCGTCCGGTGCGAGTCGGGTGCAGCGGGTGAAGGTTTCTTCGTCGTGTACGTCTTTGGATACCACAAAGTGGCGGGAGGCGTGGGCGGCAAGCTGCGGCCAGTGGGTGATGAGAAGCATTTGGCGGGAGGCCGAGAGTTTGTCCAGGCTTTCTGCCACGCGGTTCAGGGTAAGGCCGCCAACGCCGGAGTCCACTTCGTCGAAGATAAGAGTGGGCGTTTCGGAGCCTGTTTTGCTCATAAGGCTGACAACAGCCAGGAGGAATCGGGAGAGTTCCCCGCCGGAGGCGATGCGGTCCAGGGCCTGGGGTGGCTGGCCGGGGTTTGGCTGCCACAGGATGCGCGCCCTCTGCTCCAGCAATTCCGGTTGTTTTTTATACAAAACATGCGGTGTAAACTCGAAAAAAACGCGCACATGGTCGGAAAAGCCCAGTTCTTTCAGCTCGGCCTGGATGGCATCGGCGAGAATGACACCTGCGTTTTCTCTGGCGGGGTTTAATTCTGTCAGCAGCCTGGACAGGGCTTCGCACAGGCGCTGTTCCTCTCGCACCAATTCTTTACGTTCTATTTCACAACTATCTAAAAAGATTATATTTTCTTCGATTTCCTGACGCAGGGCAAAGATGGAGCTCAAGGAACGCTTTAACTTTCGTTTCAGTTGAGCCAAAGCGTAGAGTCGTTCTTCAATGGCGTCCATGTCTGTTTCCTGTGACGCATGGCGCAGGGCGGAGCGCAGGCTGGATTCCATGTCTTGCAGGGCGACGCGCATTTCCACAAGCTGCCCGGCGTGTGGGGAAAAATCGTCCAGAACGCCCGCCAGGACGGAAATGTTTTTTTCAAGCGTCGTCAGGCGTTTGAGCATTCCAGGGCCTTCATCATCACCAAGCAGGGCGACCAGGGCGAGATTTGCGCTGCCGGAGATGTCTGCCTGATTGCGAGCGGCGGCCCTCTGGTTTTCCAACTCTTCTTCTTCTCCCGGTTTGGGCGCAACCTTTTCAATTTCCGCAAGCTGGTATTCCAGCACGTCGCGCTTGTCTTCCAGGGAAAGGCGCGAACGGTCCAGGGCGTCAATTTTGGCTGCCAGGTCCGAAAGGTCCTTGAGCAAGGTGTCTTTTGCGTGCAAGAGGTCTGGCCGGTTGAGAAAATCGTCCAGAATAGCGGCTTGAAAAGCGGGTTGCAGCAGTTTTTGCTGCCCGTGCTGGCTGGTGTGCAGAATGAGACGGGGGCGAAGGTCGCGTATACTTTCCTGAGAAACCAGACGGTCGTTCTTGTACAGGCGGCTGCGTCCGCTTTCGGCTGCAAGCTCACGCCGCAGAATACATTCTTCTCCGTCCAGTATGAACAGGGCTTCTACAACGGCCCGTTCTTTTCCGGGGCGCACCATGTCCGTACCCAGCCGGTCGCCGGTAAGGAAATTCAGGGCTTTCAGAATAAAGCTTTTGCCTGCGCCGGTTTCGCCGGTAAGCACATTCATGCCCGGTGAGAGTTCTATTTCCAGGTCTTCGATAAGGGCGAGGTTTCGGATGCGCAACAGTTCAAGCATGATTTTTCCTGAAAAAGTACGTTCCGTTTTATCTGGCAATGCGGGGGTCAAGAATGTCGCGCAGGCCTTCGCCAAGAAGGTTGTAACCAAGAACAGTCAGCAAGATGGCAAGCCCGGGAAAAAGTGAGAGCCACCAGGCCACACCAAGGGTCTGTTTGCCGAGTATCAGGATGTTGCCCCAGCTTGGCAGCGGGTATTCCACGCCGATTCCAAGAAACGACAGGCCGGATTCAAGAAGAATGGCCCCGGCAATGCCCAGCATGGCGGACACAAGTACCGGAGCCATGGCATTGGGCAGGATATGACGCAGAAGTATTCTGGCTGTGCTGGCACCAGAAAGGCGCGCGGCAAGAACAAAGTCACGCTCGCGAAGGGATAGGGTTTCTGCCCTGACCAGGCGGGCAATGCCCATCCAGGAAGTCAGCCCGATGATGATCATGATGTTCACAATGCTTTGTCCGAGAAAGGCAATGACAGCCAGAATGAGAAAAAAAGACGGGAAGCAGAGCATGATGTCCACAAAGCGCATGATGCACTCATCCACAATGCCCCGGAAATACCCGGCAATCAGGCCAAGGGTTACGCCGATGCTCACGCCGATACCAACGGACACAAAGCCAATCCATAAAGAAACCCTGGCCCCGAAAAGCATGCGTGAAAACACATCTCTGCCAAGGGAGTCGGTGCCGAAAAAGTGACTGGCGCTCGGGGGCAGCAATATGCTGGCGCTGTCGGGTAAAAGCGGATCGTGAGTGGCAATGAGCGGGGCAAAAATGGCCGCAAGGCTCATAATGCCCACGATACACGCGCCCATACCCAGGAGGCCGTAGCGGTTAACAAGGTAGGCAAGGCGTTTTTTGTCCGTCATGACGCTGCCATTGCCCTTTGTTCGCGGCTGAACGACGTGCGAATACGCGGGTCGGCAAGGCTGTAGCAGAAGTCTGCCAACAGGTTGCCCGCAAGGGTCAGACCCGCGCCAAGTACCAGGTTGCCCATGATCAGCGGATAGTCCCTGGCCATGACCGCGTTATAAAAGAGTTGCCCCATGCCGGGCAGGGAAAATATCTGTTCCAGAATGACACTGCCGCCGATTAGCCCCGGTACGGAAAGCCCGAGCATGGTGATAAGGGGTAAAAGCGCGTTGGACAGGGCGTGTCTGAAAAGGATGGTGCGTTCCGGCAGTCCTTTGGCTCGTGCTGTCAGAATATAGTCCTGGCGTAATACTTCCAGTACGGACGAGCGTAAAAAGCGCGACCATCCGGCCAGGCTGCCGAAAGTGGCGACGAATACGGGCAGGGCAAGGTGCTTGGAAATATCGAGCATTTTCCCGAACAGGGAGAGAGAATCGTAATCCATGGAAGTGATGCCGGAAAGAGGAAGCCACTGCAGCTCAATGGAAAACTGTACCATAAGCAGCAGGGCTAGCCAGAATCCGGGCATGGAGAAGCCGAGAAAAACGAGTAAGGTGGTGCTTTTGTCAAAAAGGCTGCCGCGTTTTTTGGCAGCAATAACCCCGATGGGAATGGCAAAAATCAGGGTAAGCGCCAGGGTGCAGACGTTGAACCAGATGGTAAAGGGCAGACGTTCGGCAATTTTGTCGATAACCGGACGTGAGTCACTGCTCATGGAGTTGCCGAAATCCAGCCGGACAAGGCGCGACAGCCAGTCTGCATATTGCTGGTACAAGGGGCGATCAAGGCCGTAAAACTCTGCAAGACGCTGGTGGGCCTGGGCGTCGGCCATGGGGTTGAGGGTTGTTTCCATGTCCGTGGGAGAGCCCGGCGCGAGGTGGATTACGGTAAAACTGACCAGGGTAATACCCAGAAATACCGTTGCCAGCCAGAGCGTTTTTCGGGCAAGCCGCATGGCAAGCGCACCGCCGGGAAGAGGGCGCGCTGTTTTCGGCCTCAGAAAATACATGGTGCAGGCCACACCGGCGACAATGGCAAGAAGGATAACCCAGAACATGGCAAACTGTTACCTGCTGAATACAAATACCTGTGAATACAAATCGGGAAGATTTTACCGCCTGTTACAGCTCTCAGGCAGCCATCCATTTACGCAAGTTCTGCACTTCTTCTTTCCAGCCCTTTTCGTCAAGCCTGATGTTCAGGAAAGAGCC
This sequence comes from Desulfovibrio sp. OttesenSCG-928-G15, assembly GCA_030266525.1. The sequence continues at coordinate 19,345 of JAJDIC010000009.1, forward strand.
ATACACCACGTCGACCAACTCAAGGCAGCCTTCAACCAGGGCGATTTTCTCCAGCAAAAGGGCGTCCGGGTCTGCGTCATCGCGGTCAGATCTGTCTATTTTTGGCGTTTTCAGGCTGTTCAGGGTAAAGTCGGAGGCTTTGAGCGTCAGTTGCCATTCTTCAGGGCCGCGCTCAAGGCGTAAAAGGGCGCGGGTGACTTTTTTCCCGGTGGTCAGGCCGAGTCTGGCTTCGCGCAATTCTGAATCCAGGCCGGAAACGCTGGCCGTTTCCACATGGTCGCCTTCGCCTCCCTGGACGACGATACGCTGTTCCATGCTGACGGAAAAGGGCGTGCCTTTTTTGTCGTTAAAGATGCTTCCGGTGGCGCTGCGGAACCAGAGCCAGGTCAAAAATTCCTGCCCAAGAATAAGGTCGGTTGTTTCGCCAAGGTAAGGGGTATCGCTCATGGTTTCTCTCAGGCAAATTGGGTGGGTTCAAGGGTATCAAGCTCTTTCACATCGGCGCGGTGCAGTGCGGCAAGCTCATAGGGGGTTATGGGCGTGAGATGCAACTCAAAGGTCTTTATGAAAAGTTCTTCAAACATATCCAGCATTTTCTGCTGGGTAGAAGCAAAATACACCCGCGATTCCGCAGTGTTCCATATAACTTGAAATTCCGCCGGAATGGGTAAAAAGCGCATCCGAAGGCGCAGCATGACCTGCTCTTTCAATTCCTTTTTACGCTCGCGCGAAACGAATTTTTTGCCCATTTCGCGTAGTTGGGCTTCTTCTTTGCGCAGGGCAAGGGCCAGGTGCTTTTTTACCACTGCGGGCGGAACCCTGCGCGTATCAAGGCGCAGGCAGAATGCCAGGTATTCGCCTTTTTCAACCGGGGCCAGGGCAAAGCTGGTATCCAGCATATCTTCAAACGAGGTCCATCCAAAAGAGCGTTCTTCCGGCAGTTCGTCTATGTCAGTGAAGCTGTTTTTACGCAGCCTGTCAGGCACTTCGGCCCAAAGGGAAGAGGCGACCGGATCGGTAATGCGGTAGCGGGTAAAGCTGGTGCTTGTTTTGAGAAAAGACATGCTGTTTCCTTTGTGTGCGCCTGGTTAGGCAAATGCCGCCGAACAGGTGTTGCAGACGCGAGAAGCCATTGGGGTTGTCGTTTGGCGTTATTACACGCTTTTATTGTTCGGCAGGGGACAGTTTTCTGTTGATGCCGGGGAGGAGAATTTCGTCTATTCCGAGTTTGCCGTCAAGTAGGCAAACCCGCCACAGGGTATCCAGCTTCACTTCCGGTTGCAGGGTGTAGTTGCCAAGGATGCCGGCGTGTCTGGTTCTTTTGGCAAGTTCGTCCCTGATTGTCTGGGGCTTGATGTCCGTTGCCGAGCGGATTGCATCCAGGAGAAGGACTACCGCGTCATAGGCCAGCACATCGTTTTCGAGTGGCGCGTGACCGGCCAGATCTATAAAATCGAGAATATAGCGTTCCGCTTCCGGGGATATGCCGCTGGAATTCCAGTATGACAGCGTATAGATGGGCATAGGCAGAACGGGGACCTCTTCGTCGATTTCCTGTAGAGACATTTTCCGGCAATGTACGCATATGAGCGGATTGCGGTAGCCCCGTTCGGACAGCGCCCGGGCCACAGCAAAACAGCCGGGTTCACGGCCGTTCAGCACCACAGCGTCCGGGTTTGCCCCGGCGATGTCGGCCAATTTCTGGTCAAGGTTTTCTTCTGGTGAATAAAAGCGTTGCAGGGCAATTTCCCCGCCATTATCAACGTGATTGATGCGCAGCTCATTGGCAAAGTCGGCGTTAAAAAGGGCATCTTCTTCTACCAGCATGGCAATGCGCCGGGCTTTGAGCGAATCTCGCAGAAACGCGGCATAGTGGAGCGCCTGGGTTTTGGTGGGCGGGGTAATACTGAAGCTGTAACTCAGGCCTTTTGTTGCCGCGGATGAAGAAGAGGACGTGGCAATGTAGGGCACGCGCAACTGTTCGGCCGCAGCAGCCATACTGGCGGTTATTTTTGAGCGCGCTCCACCCAGTATGACACCTGCCCCGTATGTGTTGACAGATTCAAATACCACCTGCCGCGGCGCTTCCGGCAGGGTGCTCATGGGCAGGGTAATGAGCAGGATGCGCACCCGCTTGTTACCCTGCTTGATCACACCGTCATCAGAATGCCTGGCCAGGGCCAGGCGGGAGTTGAAGGTAAGCGCGTCATCAAAGAATGCCTGTTTGCTTTCAGCAACGTCCACCAGGCCGATGCGAAGAGTTTCATAGCCTTTCTGGTCTTGTGAGCAGGCGGGCAGCAAACTGAGAAGCACTGCCATACACCAGGAGAACAGCCGTATTTTCATGACCAGTACCTTTTTTTCTTCAAAAAATGCGAATGAGGGCAAAAGGTGAAAATGGTATGCCAGCATGCCAAAGAAAATTCCTCTCAGCCAGAAAATATACTGCACATGACGTAAAACAGCAAACTGCAAGGTCATCGGAGCTGCCCGCCGCCCATGAACCGAAAAAACCGTTGCCTCTTTTACGATCAGCGTTTATTACAGACGGGCTTACATTAACAATGGAAAACCTTTGTCTTTCGGATGACCTTTTTTTGGAGGAAAAATGCTTTTTACTTCCGTAGCCCATGCGATGGCCCCCGCCCCCCAAGGCGGCGCAGGCGGTGAGCCCAACGCTTTGATGATGCTTGTTCCCTGGATACTCATTTTCGCTGTTTTTTACTTCCTGCTTATCCGCCCCCAGCAAAAAAGGGCAAAAGAGCATAAGAACATGCTCGGCACGCTCAAGCGCGGTGATGAAGTTATTACCGCCGGCGGCATTTATGGCCGTATTGTGGAAGTAGCGGAAGAATATCTGGTTATCGACCTTGGTCAGACCACCATGAAGGTATCCCGCAGCGCGGTATCCGGCCTTGTCAACCCGGCAAAGGCCGTGGACAAGAAAGCGGCCAAAGGCAAGGACAAGGATGCAGACACTTCCAAGTAAGGCTTTTCCGGGCTTTCCCCCGGATTGTCCTGCTTGGTACAGGTTTTGCGTATATTCTTTCCTGCCGGATGATATTTCAGACTGCGGGCATTCTGGTTTTGCCCGCGCCATACGAACGGGCCTGGCGGCATAGCAGCTTCCCGGCCTGGTCGTTCTTTTCATTTTGAGGAGTTTTCATGAAACAGGGCCTGGTTTGGCGCATAGCGCTGACAGTTGCTATTGTATTGACCGCCGTTATTTTTTTGCTGCCAACCTTTCTTGTTCCCCAGTCCGCAGGACCGGATGCCCCGGAAAGAAGCGGCCTGGCCGCTATTTTGCCGGACAAGCGCGTAAACCTCGGCCTTGATCTGCGCGGGGGCATACACCTGACAATCGGCGTACAAGTAGAGAAGGCGCTGGAAAACTCCCTTTCCCAGACCGGTATGGATCTTATGCGTGACGCGAAAAGCGAAGGCATACTGATTACCCGTCCCGTCTTGTCGGGAACAGACAAAATTGAGACCACACTCGCCACTGCCGACAAGGAAAAGGCCTTTAACGAGCTTCTTGCAAAACGCTATTCCGTGATGGAAACGGTTTCCAGCACAGACGTTGCGGAAGGGCGCAAAAAATATCTGTTTTCTTTTACCGCGTCAGAGCGGGACAAGCTTGAAAGCATGACCGTTGACCAGGTGCTTACCACCGTACGCAACCGTATTGACCAGTTTGGCGTGGCAGAACCGGATATTCGCAGGCAGCAGGGCACAAACCGCATTACCATTCAGCTTCCCGGAATGCAGGACCCGGAGCGGGCTGTTGAAATTATCGGTAAAACCGCGCACCTGGAGTTTCACCTCGTCCGTTCGGATGTGGATGTGAACGCCAGGGTGCTGCCGCGCGGCGTTATTGTGCTGCCCATGGAATCCAAGGGCAGGGACGGCCTGGTTGTTGAAAGCACCATCGCGGTGGACGAACAGGCTGTGCTTGGCGGCGACAGAATAAGCAACGCGGTTGTTTCTTTTGACCAGAACGGTTCAGCCGCCGTCAGTCTTTCCTTTGACCGCAAAGGCGCGGATATTTTCTCCAGGGTTACCGGGGAAAACGTTAACCGCCAGCTAGCCATCGTGCTTGACGGCAAGGTCTATTCCGCGCCCAACATCAATGAAAAAATTTCCGGCGGGCAGGCCAGCATCACCGGCAACTTTACCAGCGCAACAGCCAGCGACCTGGCTGTTGTTTTGCGGGCCGGTTCGCTTCCGGCTCCGGTTGTTATTCTTGAACAGCGCACTGTAGGCCCTTCCCTCGGTCAGGAGTCCATTGACATGGGCGTTACGGCTGCGCTGATAGGCGGCCTGGCTGTCATCTGCTTCATGGCGTATTACTATGCCATTCCGGGGCTTATCGCCAACGTCATGCTGGTGCTTGACGTGGGACTTATTCTTGCGGGCATGGCGGCCTTTGGCGCAACCCTGACCCTGCCGGGCATTGCCGGTATTGTTCTGACCATCGGCATGGCCGTAGACGCCAACGTGCTTATATTCGAACGCATACGCGAAGAACTGAACAAGGGGCTTTCGCCCCTGGCTGCCATAGACGCGGGCTTCTCGCGGGCCATGCTGGCCATTACCGACTCCAACCTGACCACAGTGATCGCCGCGCTGATTCTGTATCAGTTTGGAACCGGGCCTGTGCGCGGCTTTGCCGTAACCCTGACCATAGGCATTATCGCTTCCATGTTCACGGCCATTTTCGTGTCGCGTATCGTGTTTGATATGTGGATGAACAAGCCCGGCAAAGCCCTGAACATGGGGCGCTATATTATTCGCCATACCCTGAAGATTGATTTCATCGGCTTGCGCAAGCTCGCTTACGGGGTGTCTGCTGTGGCTATCCTGATTGGGCTGGCGTCTCTTGTAGTGAAGGGAGGGCCGCAATACGGCATTGACTTTGCCGGTGGCGCAACTGTGCAAATCAAGTTTGACAAACCCATTTCCGACGAAGACCTCAAACGCTCGCTGGACGGGTCCGCTTTACCCGGCCTTGTAGTACAGCAGTTTGATTCGGAAGGACTTACCTACCTTCTGCGTATCTCTTCTGTGGAAGAAAACTCTTCCGGCATCACCAAGTCTGTGAATGATGCCTTGCAGGCAAGCCTTGGCGGCGCAACATACGAAATACAACGGCTTGAAATGGTCGGCCCGAAAGTCGGCGCAGACCTTCGCGCCCAGGCCGTAGAGGCCATGTATTACGCCATTTTGCTTATTGCCATTTACATATCGGGCCGCTTTGAGAAACGCTGGTTCACGGCTGCGTTCATTACCTGCGCCCTTGGCGGTATGATGTTCGGGCTTGGCTATATCGGCCTGAACAAGATGATACTGGTGCTGGCGGCAATTTTGCTGACCATGTTCCTGTGCTGGAAATTCCGGCTCATTTTTGCCCTGGGCGCAATCATATCCATACTACATGACGTGTTGATTACCGTGGGAATATTTTCCCTGCTCAACAAAGAGTTCGATCTGACCATCATTGCGGCCTTGCTTACTCTGGTTGGTTACTCGCTTAACGACACCATCATCGTCTACGATCGTATTCGGGAAAACCTGACCAATGATACTGTGACGCCCCTTGGTGACGTTATCAACGGTAGTATCAACCAGACCCTTTCGCGTACGATTTTGACCTCGGGCACGACACTGTTCGTTATTATTTCACTTCTGCTGTTCGGCGGGGGGATTATTTTCGACTTTGCCCTGGTCATGTTTATCGGCGTCATTGTGGGAACGGCTTCTTCCATCTTTGTTGCAAGCCCCGTGCTTCTCACTTTCTCGCAGTATATTGACCGTGAAAGTTTCAGAGTAAAAAAAGATACCCGGGCCAGAGATGAAGACGGCAGGGTGGCTGCGCAAGTATAGACATCGGGCCTGACTTCGCTGTGCACAGGCCAAGCCCCGCGAATCCTTTTGTGATTCGCGGGGCTTTTTATATACGATAAAGGGGATTACAACGGAAATGTACTTGCCTGCGGGTGTTAATGCATGTATATTATAGTCAAGCTCTGTCATGGAGAATGTATGAGTTATTGCCGCACCCTGCGCAGCTATTTCTTACTGGCTCTCTGCATCGCCACAATGATAGCAGGGCAGTCCTTTTCGCGCGTGGCCGACAATGCCTCTCCCGAATCGCGGCAAGAGGTGCACCATTACAGCTTCATGGCAGCGCAGGTTTTTTGCGTCCCTAACGGCTTTACCCATCAGTCTCCTGGGGTAATTGCGCCGGATAACGAATCTTTCCTGCGGTTTATAACACCACTCATGAAGCGGCAGATTGCTCTGCCCCCCGTGTGTGCGTATTCTTCTTCACGCTCTCTCTGGCACGGTCCCCCCCCTCTCAGATCTCCTCCCTTCCTTGTATAGCAACATGGTATGTAACGGTGTTATCCATGGATTTTCCCATGGCCATGTATCAGCCCACGGGCACACCTGCCTGTACAGGCGGGAGCTTTGTGTCGTGGCACTTCAAGGAGTTCGTATGGATAAGGAAACAAAAAAAGTCGGCTTCATATGCATGGGCGTTATGGTCTGTGTAGCGTTTGGTATTCCCATTCTTCTCAGCATGGCCAACGGCTGGATGTAAGAACAGTGATGTAACGCCGTAAGGCACAAAAAACAGGCTTTGCAAATTCTTGCAAAGCCTGTTCTTTTTTTCAGTGAGTGAAATTGTATACCGCGCGTTGCCCCCGGCGTGAATTACGCTTCGGTAAAAACGGGTTTTTGCGGCAGTGAAGTACCCGTTTCTTTTTCCGCTGCGCGCAAGAGGGTCATGATGGCTTCCTGCCCTTCTTTGCCCAGTTGCAGGCTGAAAGTATTGACAAAGGTGCGAATGTGCGAGGCAAGAACACCCGTATCCATTTCCTGGGCAAGAGAGCGGATGAAGGGGCGGCCTTCTTCCGGCCGCTCATTGGCGTATTCCAGGCTTTTGCGCACCGCTTCCTGTACTGTTGCGATCATGCTGTCACCAAGGCTTCTGCGCACGGCAATTACCCCAAGCGGCAGGGGGAGGCCGGTGTGTTTTTCCCACCAGTCGCCCATGTCCAGAACCAGGGCGAGGCCTTTTTGGGCATAGGTAAAGCGCCCTTCGTGAATAATAACGCCAAGCCCGGCTTTGCCGGACTGCACTGAGGGCATTACCTGATCAAAAATCATGGGTATTCGCGGGCCGGAAAAAAGGCCGCACAGCGAGAGCAGAAGGTTTGCCGTGGTCATTACGCCGGGAATGGCCACAGGGCAGCTTGAACCTTGTTCGGGAGTAAGTTCCGGCTTGGCCACAACAAGCGGGCCGCACCCCCGGCCAAGGGCGGCACCGGAATTGATCAGTATGTACTCGTCAAGGGCGGCAGGCACCGCAGCCAGGGATAGCTTGGTTATGTCCAGAGCGCCTTTTGCGGCAAGGGCGTTCAATTCTTCCACATCGGCAATGTGGGGGGTGACGCCAAAGTCCTTTTGAAACCTGTCATGCAGAAGGGCTTCAAATATATAGGTGTCATTGGGGCAGGGCGATATTCCGAGAGATAGTACCGGCTTGGTCATGAGAAATATCCTGGGACGTTTCCAAAGTATGCACCCCAGGGTGTGCAATACACCCTGGGGCTGGGGAGAGTGTCAAAGCGATTTTGTGTCAGCCATGGTCTGCGTTGAAAAAACGCAGCACGGAAAAAAAGACGCAAAAAGTGCTGCCCGACGCGTTATTTTACGGCAATGACTTCAATTTCTATCAGTGCGTCCTTGGGGAGCCTGGCTACTTCAACGCAACTGCGTGCCGGGAAGGTACCGGAAAAGAAGCTGGCGTATACTTCGTTGATTGCGCCGAAGTGTTCAAGGTTCTTAATGAAAACGGTAGTTTTGACAACCTTGTCCAAACTTGTGCCCGCCGCTGCCAGCAAGGCCTTCACGTTTTCCATGGACTGGCGGGCCTGATCTGCCGGGTCTGCCGGCATTTGTCCCGTTGCGGGGTCAATGGGCAACTGGCCGGAGCAGAAAATGCACGTCCCCATGTCAATCGCCTGGGAATAGGGGCCAATGGCTGCGGGGGCTTTGTCGGTGCTGATTACTTTCATTTCGTTCTCCTGATATGATGAGTATATTTGCGACATATGGTGAGGGCATCACTGCCCAAGTCAAAACTGCGTCCGGCTGTTGTAAGCTCATTGAAAGCCGGGGGTCAAGTCGGACCGGCAAGGCGTGAATTATAATTGATTGCAAAACCAGAGCAGGGTAAGAGAAGTACCACAATAAAAGTGAATCGCCGCCAGCCCTTTCAGCCGTGCTACCCTTGTCCGCACTGTCCGCGTTTTCTGAACCGGTAACGAAATCGCTACCTTGAAGCATTTGCCTGGCAGAGCAATACATATTCCAATAAACGCAAGGCGAGAGGAACTTCTCTCTATTCTAATAAGCATTAGCGTAATGTATGTAAATACAGCACGTTGTGACGCATAAAATTATTCTTTGCTTCGTCTTGCACAAAGGTGCAATTATTGTATCCTGCGCTTGGTGGTAAATAGCCGTTTGGAGGTAATGCTTTGCATAACTCGCATCAGGTCGGCCCTGCAACTTCCTTGCCCCCGGAAGAAAACTCTTCACTCCCAACGGACCTTCTTGCCGGTTTTGAAGCTCTGCTGGAAGGTGTTTTGCTCTTTTCTGATTCCGGGCTTGTAAGGTATTGCAACGAGTCTTTCATGCGGGCCTTTGGCATGAGAGAGTCTCCTGCGGGCAGTATTTTTCTTGACACATTCGGGCCAAACAGCACTATTCCCGGTTTTTGCTATTCCGAACGTTTTTTCTGCTATGGGAAAAATGAAAAACCGCCTTTTACCGCTATTATACATCTTTCCAGTCTTTCTGTTGCGGGCCAGCCTTCACACGATGAATATTATATGACCATGCTGCCGTATCAACTACCGGACGGCTTCCACACCTTGTGCCTGCTGAAAAAAACCTGTGAATTTCGCCAGACACATTCCGGGTTGACCCCGGAAATGGGGCAGAACCTGAAAGACCAAAACCGGGATCTTCTTCGGGTAAACGCGCAACTTTCTATTGAAAATGCGGAAAAAAGCGCTGTTGCCCAGGCACTTCGCAGGGCGGAAGCGCGCTACCGGGAAATAGTGGATAACGCAAATGAGGGGATTTTCCAATGGACGCCGGATTGGCGCCTGGTAAGTGCCAACATGTCGTTTGCCAAAATCATGGGCTACAACTCTGTAAACTCGCTCCTTGCCACCGGACAGGAAGAGGGCTTTCACTTTTGTTACTCGTCTTCCGTAGAAGCAGAGCTTGTAGCCGCGCTTGAGCGCAGGGGGAATCTCAAAAACTTTGAGTTTCAAATAATCCGTCGCGACGGCTCAACCCTTTGGGCCAGCATGAATGCCCGCCGGGTGCTCGGCCCGGGAGGCTATACCAACTATTACGAAGCGTTTATTGAAAATATTTCCAGCCGTAAACTCGCTGAAGAAAAGCTCGTCTATCAGGCTTTTCATGATCCGCTTACCGGCCTTGCCAACCGGTCGCTTTTTCATGACCGTCTCAAAATGGCCCTGCGCCGCGCCGGAAGGCAATCAAACTACAGCTTTGCCGTTTTGTACCTTGACCTGGACCGCTTTAAAATGGTCAACGACAGCCTTGGTCATGATACGGGTGACGATGTACTTTGCCATGTGGCTGTGGAAATTCTCGCCTGCGTGCGGGACGTGGATACGGTTGCCCGCTTCGGCGGGGACGAGTTTGCGGTGTTGATTGATGAGACAGAGCGCAGCTCCTATGCTGTAAAAGTAGCGGAGCGTATTCACGCCGTACTCAGCAGACCCTTTGAGATAAAGAACCAGGAAATCAACATCGGCGCCAGCATAGGCATAGTTCTTCGGGGCGAACGCTACGAACTGCCGGAAGATATTTTGCGTGACGCAGATACCGCCATGTATCGGGCCAAAGCGGACAGAAGTACGTTTTTCAAGGTTTTCAGCCAGAAAATGCGTGAAGAAACCATTGAAAGCATTGTTTTTGAAACGGACTTGCGCCAGGGAATCAAGTCAAAAGAGTTTTATGTCACCTACCAGCCTATTGTGTATATGGATTCGGGTGAGCTGTATGGCTTTGAAGCCTTGCTTCGCTGGAACAGAAAAGGCGACGCCGTAAGCCCCGGCTTTTTCATTCCCGTGGCGGAAGAGACCGGACTTATCAAAAACCTTGGCCTGTACATGATGGAAGAAGTGTGCAGGCAGGTCAACGCCTGGAGCAAGAACAGCAAACACCCGGTTGTCACCCATCTGAACATTTCCGGACGTCAGCTTATTTTTCCCAGTTTTCCCAAAGATGTGGAAGGTATTCTTGAGCGCACCGGAGTTGACCCTTCGTTGCTCCTCTTTGAAATTACTGAAAGCGTCCTTCTGGATAACGGTGGGGCATGCATTCAGGGAATCCAGCAAATTCGCGAACTCGGAGTCAACTTTTGTCTTGATGACTTCGGAACCGGGTTTTCCTCATTAAGTTACTTGCGCCAGTTGCCCCTGAATTCGATCAAGGTGGACCGCAGTTTTGTAGCGGATATTGAAAACGACGATCAGTCCCTTGTTATTTTGCGTAACCTTTTGACCCTTGGGCAAGACCTTGGCCTGAGTGTGGTTGTGGAAGGGATTGAACGCGAAGCACAAAGAGACGCGCTGGTAAGGGCCGGGTGCTTCCTTGCGCAGGGCTTTTATTTTCACAGGCCCATGCCGGTAGACGACGCCACCATCCTCTTGTGCCGGAAGCACTGAGTGCTTTCGTCTGAACTGCGTTGCTCACCCTTTTTGAAGGCGGGCAGGGCTAAAAGAGATTCAGCCCGCTTCATGGAAGGGAATTGCGCCATTTCACGTTGTACTGCTGTTTAAACAATAAAACCCCCGGAGTTGAACTTCGGGGGTTTTGATATTGTGAGTGTTTCCCTTATGCCATCGGCGGAACGCGCAGGACTTGACCGGGGTAGATTTTGTCAGGAGAGGTGAGCATGGGCTTGTTGGCTTCAAAGATAACGTCGTTTTTGTCGCCATGGCCTTTGCCGTAAGCGGCTTCAGCAATCTTCCAGAGATTGTCGCCGGATTTTACCGTGTAATATGTGCCTTGTGCGGAAGGTTGGGCAACGGTTACCCCGTCTACCTTGACGCCCGCAACGCCCATGGAGTTGCCCACGGCCAGAACGGCTTTTTCAAGGGTGGCCTGGTCTTTTACTTCGCCGGACAAAACAACCTTGTCGCCGTCCATGGAAACTTTTACGCCATCGGTGCCCAGGTTGTGGGAATCCAGTTCTTTTTTCAGTGCATCGGCGTCAGGGGTATCGCTATGACCGGTGATTTTGTGGCCTACGTCCTTCAGAAAGCTGATCAAACTCATAATGTTCTCCTTATAATGGTAACTAATGGTAACGCGTAGTTGAAACAGGATAACAGCATACGTTTTTTTTTGTTGAGTATCAAACAATTATTAGCGCCGATAGTTATTCGTGCCAGGTCTAATCTCGCAGGCCGGTTACCCTTGCAGCCCGGGGATTGCGGTTGTCCGGCCCGGTAGTGTTTTGACAACTGCCCCTAATCGCCGAGCTGTTTGCCGCGTTTTTCGTTCTCGTCCTTATACAGTTTGTACGTAACAGAGTCGATAAGCGCCTGCCAGCTGGCTTCAATGATGTTGAAAGAAACGCCCACGGTGACCCATTTGTGTTGCTGATCCGCTGATTCAATCAAAACCCGGACCAGAGAGCCTGTGCCCTTGTGCTTGTCAGAACCTGCCAGCACGCGCACCTTGAAGTCCACCAGACGCATTTCCTTCAACTGAGGGTAAAAACCGTACAGAGCCTTGCGCAGTGCTTTGTCCAGAGCGTTTACCGGGCCTTCCCCGAAAGCCGCCGTATGTTCTACCGCGCCTTCTACTTCCAGGGTAACGGTTGCCTCGGAAAGGGGCGGGGAGTCTGGCGTGGCTTTTGACTCCAGCACTCTGAACTGGATAAGGCGGAAAAAGTCGCGCACGCCCCTGCGGCCCAGCTTGCGCAGCAGCAGCAATTCCACAGAAGCTTCCGCTGCCGCGTAATCATAGCCGCAACTGGCTTTTTGTTTCAGTTCCGCAAGCAGCCCTTTGACTACGGGCTCGTCCTTGTCCAGGTGGAACCCAAAACGTCTGGCCATGGAAACGATATTGCTGCGCCCGGCAAGCTCTGTAAGCAAGATGCGCTGCTCGTTACCCACCAGCACGGGGTTAATGTGCTCGTACAGGGTGGAGTTGCGGTTTACGGCGCTTACGTGCACGCCACCTTTGTGGGCAAAAGCAGAGCGACCGACAAAGGGTTGTCTGCTAAAGGGAGTAAGGTTGGCCACTTCAGCCGCGTAGTTGGATATGGCCCGCAGCATTTTCAGCTTGTCTTCTGGCAGGCATGTGTATTTGCCGCCGCTTTTCAGCTCAAGAACAGGAATAAGGGCGCACAAATCCGTGTTGCCGCAGCGTTCGCCTATGCCGTTGATGGTGCCTTGCACCATGGTTGCGCCGGAATCAACCGCAGCCAGGGAAGTAGCCACGGCAAGACCGCAGTCGTTGTGGGTATGAATGCCTAGGGTTGCGCCGGGAAGGGCCTTGCGCACGGCCTTGACTGCGGCTGTGATTTCCGAAGGTAGCCTGCCGCCGTTTGTATCGCACAAAACCAGACAGTCTGCCCCGGCTTCATAAGCCCGTTTCAGTACGGCCATGGCATACTCGGGGCTGCTGGCCATGCCGTCGAAAAAGTGTTCGGCGTCGAAAAACACTTCCTTCATGTGTTGCTTGAGGTAGGCAACAGAGTCTGCTGCCACATCAAGATAACGCTCGCTGCTCACACGCAGGGCTTCATGGACGTGGATTTCCCAGGTTTTTCCCACCAGCGCAGCGGCTGGCGCTTTGGAAGCGACCAGCGCGGCGAGGTTTTTGTCCGCCTGGGCGCTGTTTCCCGGGTGGTGGGTGGAGCCAAAGGCGACAATGGTTGCGTTTTTCAGCTTGTGCCCGGCAATTTCCTGAAAAAACGCCGTGTCTACCGGGCTTGCGCCGGGCCAGCCGCCTTCAATATACGGTATGCCGAACTCTTCGAGCTTGAGGGCTATTTTTATTTTGTCCTCAAGGGAAAAATTGACATCTTCGGCCTGGTTGCCGTCTCTCAGAGTAGTGTCGTAGATGCTGATATGTTTCATGGCGTTTTAATCTTCAAGGTAAGGATTCTTGTCAAGGCCGAAGGTATCATGCAGAACGCGGACGGCAAGCTCGGTGTATTTTTCTTCAATAATACAGCTGATTTTGATTTCCGATGTGCTGATCATGATAATATTGATATTTTCATTTTGCAGGGCGGCAAAAGCTCTGGCGGCAACACCGGAATGGTTGCGCATACCCACGCCGATGGCAGAAACTTTAGCTACATTGTCGTCGGAAGAAATTTCAATTCCGCCAACGTTATGGCTGATTTCATCCATGATCGCCAAGGCCTGTTTCAGGTCTTTGCGGCTGACCGTGAAGTTCATGTCTGTAACCCCGTCGCGGCTGGGGTTTTGCACAATCATGTCAACAGAAACCCTGGCTTCGGCCAGGGGGCCGAAAATAGCGGCGGCAACTCCGGGCATGTCTCGCACGGCGCGAAGGGTGATGCGGGCCTGGTCCTTGTCGTAGGCAATGCCGGAAACCATTATATGTTCCATGGAACTATCCTCTTGAATTACATATGTGCCGGGCGCATCGGAAAACGTGCTGCGTACCAGCAGCGGCACCTTATATTTTTTGGCAAACTCAACAGACCGGATTTCAAGAACTTTCGCCCCCATGCTGGCAAGTTCCAACATTTCATCGTAAGAAATTTTGTCCAGCTTTCTGGCCTGACTGCACAGGTTGGGATCTGTGGTGAACACGCCTTCAACATCTGTGAAAATTTCGCATAACTCCGCTTTAGCCGCTGCCGCGAGGGCCACCGCAGAAGTGTCGGAACCGCCTCTGCCAAGGGTGGTAACTCTACCGTCTTCCGTTACGCCCTGAAAACCGGCAATAACCAGAACATCATACTCGGCAAAGAGACTTTGCAGTTTGTCCGTATCAATGCTGGCAATGCGGGCTTTGCCGAATACGTCGTTTGTCTGGATGCCTACCTGGGTCCCGGTACAGGCGCGGGCCTTAATGCCCTGGTCTTTGAGCAGCATGCTGAAAAGGGCCACAGACACCTGTTCGCCTGTAGACACAAGCAGGTCCAGTTCCGCCGGGTCCGGGTTTTCAGACCACTGGGAAGCCAGAGTGAGCAGGGCGTTTGTCTCTCCAGATCTGGCAGAGAGCACGGTAATGACCTTGGCCCCGGAGTCCAGCCCGGACCGGACTTTTTCCAAAACCTGCAGCATGCGCTCTTTTGTGGCGACAGATGTGCCGCCGAATTTTTGCACCAGTATGCGCATAGTCAAACAATCCTTGGGTTACACAATAATGGCGGCAATGCCGCTCTCGGCTTTCGGCCCGAAGGGGTTCAACTCGACCTCACGGACACCGCCGGGCGTTACGGGCAGAAACCGGATGGACAGGCCTTCGGCAAATACGGGACAGGGGCCAAGGTTTTCGGCCCATTCCACAATGGTCAGAACAGAAGCATCGTCCAGGGATTCCTCAAGCGCTTCGTCAAAAGCATGCGGACCAAGACGGTACAGATCAAAATGATGCACAACAGGTGCAGTACAATATATATTGCAGATGGTAAAGCTGGGGCTGGACACCTCAGCCATGTTACCGCCCGGTAGCGACTCCACGAGATAGCGGACCAGGGTCGTTTTGCCTGCGCCGAGGCCGCCATACAACAGCAGTACGCCAAAATTGCCACTTGCGCAGGCTTTGCCGAGAGCCAGGCCAAGCCTGCGGGTTTGTTCCTCATTTTTCAGGGTAAGGGTTAGCGGCTGCATAGGTTTGCCCAGGCAAGAGGAATGGCGGAAGCGATGTCTCTGGCAGTATGCCCGAGCGGTGCCTTGCGTGACAAAAGCTTGCCCGCGTACCCATGCAGATATACGCCAAGGCAAGCCGCCTCATATCCGCCCAGCCCGGAAGCAAGCTGCGCGGCACACACACCGGACAGCACATCGCCCGAACCGCCAACACCCAGCGTAGACGTAGCTACCGGGGAAAGAACCACAGGATTGGCGCGCGTTCCGACAAGAGTGCCCGGTCCCTTCAGCACCAAGGTGCCCGGCATGAGGGCAAGAACGAGGTTGAGCACTTCGGCCCGGTTGTTTTGGACGAACCGGGTTTCGGCAGTGAGGTCTGCCCGAGCTTCTGGGGCAAGCAGATCAGGGCAGACAGCCAAGGGGGGCTGGTTCGTCGTATTGTCCCGGTCTGCGGGGCCGACAAATCCGAGGGCGGCGTAGAGCGCTGGCGATAGCAGGCGGGCCATTTCTTTCGGGTGAGGGGTGAGGATGTCGTTTTCGCCTATAAGGCGGGTGCCAAGTTTGCCCGGGGCGGGTATATGCGGTTCATTAGCCGCTTTTATATGTTCTTCATCGCCAAAGCGTAAGAAATATAGCGCGTCCGCGTCAATGACAGCCGGGGCGCGGCCGGGTTGGGCAAGCAGCCGGGTAAGCACGTGCAGCGTCCCTCTGCTTCTGCCCATGCCGGGGCCAACAAGCAGAGCGTCCGGCTGTATGACCGAAAGAGTCTCCTCTATCTGGTCGAGGGCGCCTGAACTCCATTCTGCAAGGCTGCCCATGCCATGAACCATTGCTTCGGGCAGGGCGCTGCGAAGGGAGTCTTCAAGCCCCGCAGGCACGAGAACGTGTACCAGACCGGCCCCCGCACGCAACGCGCCAAGCGCGGCAAGAAGCGGCGCTCCGACCATGCCCTTTGACCCGCCGATAATGCAGACCCTGCCGCCATTCCCTTTATGGCGCAGCCGAGAGGGCGGCGGATAACTGCCATGCTTCGGGGCCAGAAGCCGCCAGGAAGCCGGAATGCTCGTGCGCACCGCGCGGGGAATGCCTACCCGCCTGATAACAATCTGCCCGGTAAAGGGGGCGGCCTGCGGGGCGAAAAGACCGGGTTTGCCCGCTTCAAGGCACACGGTCAGCTTGGCAGTGACCGCGTCCGGCATGGGGCGACCGCTGATACCGTGCAGGCCGGAAGGAATATCAATGGAAAGCACGAAAGCCCGTTGAGCCAGAAAATTTATGAGGCGCACCAGCCCCAGATGCGAGAAGCGTAAATTTCCGCGAAGGCCTGTTCCGCAAAGGGCGTCTACAACCACATCGGGCGCAAGCCATTCGGCAGGCAAAAAAGAGGCCAGTTGTGCTGGGGCAGGGGGTGAATCCTGGGGGGCAGGCGTGTCTGACGTATCAAGCATATCGGGCGCAAGCACCTGAAAGGGCACGCCCATGGCTTGTGCCATTGCAGCATGTTCCCTCGCAGGTCCGGGCAGTTGTTCCACCGGCGCGACTGAAAGCAATAAAACGCTGTGTCCTTCATCGTGCAAAAGCCTGGCCAGGGCCGCGCCGTCGCCTCCATTGTTGCCCTTGCCCATGACAACCAGAATGCGGCTTTCATCGGGCAGGGGATACTGCTCATGCAAGGCCTCCATCACCCCCCTGGCGGCATTTTCCATCAGCAGAAGGGGGGGGATGTGGTACGTTTCGCCTGCTGCCTTGTCCCATAGGTTCATTTCCTGCGGAGTGGGCAGCGGCGGTAAAAGAGAGGTAAAGGATTTTTCCATGATTCACCTTTCCAGAATAACCACTGCACCCGCCGTATCTCTGGAATGAGTAAGCGTGAGCAGAATCTGGGTGGCTCCGAGTTTTTCGGCCTGTTCGCGCGCCTTGCCAAACAGCTCAAGCCGGGGCTTGCCGGATTGTTCCGAATAGATGCGTATGTCGTGCAGGCCTATTCCTTGACTGAACCCGGTGCCAAGCGCCTTGGAGGCCGCCTCTTTTGCGGCAAAACGGGCAGCAACCCTGGCAGCGGCATTGGATGCTGCAGAGGGGTCAAAAGGATGCGTCAGGTCAAGGGCTTCACATTCCGACGGGTGCAGGATTTTTTGCAGAAAATGATCGCCGAATCGCGAAAGCGAGCGCTGAATGCGGGTAATTTCCACCAGATCCATGCCGAGGCCGACAATCATGGTATATCCTGTGTATATCGGAGGGGTTGAACGGGGGTACTTTGTCTAACGGGAAAAAGCGGCGTGTCAGAGAAAGTTTTGGCGTATTGCCAAGGCATTTGTCAAGACACTGCGCCCGTTTATTTGACCAGGGGCTTGCCTTTCCTGCAACCCGGACGTATCATTTTCCGGTCCTTAATACGATAACGGGTATCGAAAGAACCGCGACAAGTCTGTTGTACGGAGAAATTGCATGAAATTATGTGTTGTGGGCACAGGCTATGTGGGCCTGGTCAGCGCCGCCTGTTTTGCTGAAATGGGCAACGACGTTCATTGTGTGGATGTGAATGAGAACGTTGTCCGTTCGCTCGAAGAAGGGCGAATACATATTTTCGAGCCTGGCCTGGAAGACCTGGTAAATCGCAGCTACGTTGACAAACGGTTGTTTTTTTCAACCGATCTCGCTTCTTCGCTGGATGGTGCAGCCGTAGTTTTTTTGTGCGTCGGAACGCCTTCAGCCAAAGATGGCTCATGCGATCTGCGCTACATAATGGGCGCAGCCAGGGAAATAGGCATGAGCATGAACGCCCCGCTTGTCGTGGTAGATAAATCCACTGTGCCCGTGGGAACGGCAGATGCCGTTCACAGCGTCATTTCCGAAGCCCAGGCCGAGCGCGGAATATCCATTCCATTTTTTGTCGTGTCCAACCCCGAGTTTTTGAAAGAAGGCGATGCCATCAACGACTTCATGAAACCGGACCGGATCATCCTCGGCACAGGCAGTGAAGAGGCAGAAACGTTGATGCGTGAGCTGTATGCCCCTTTTGCCATGAACAAGGAAAAAATACTGGTTACCAGCGTGCGTAGCGCAGAAATGATTAAATATGCCGCTAACGGCATGCTGGCGACAAAAATATCCTTTATCAATGAAATAGCCCAGATATGCGAGCATGTCGGGGCAGACGTGCGTGATGTGCGCACAGGCATCGGCACAGACCGGCGCATAGGCCCGCACTTTATTTATCCCGGCCTTGGCTATGGTGGCTCATGCTTCCCGAAAGATGTGCGCGCCCTGATTCATACCGCCAGAACAGCCGGACTTGAGCCGGAACTGCTTGCTGCTGTTGATTCCGTGAACAACAGGCAAAAGCAGCATATGGCGGGCCGCATTCTGGAATATTTTGACGCCCAGGGCGGAGTGGCCGGTAAAACGCTGGCTCTGTGGGGCCTTGCCTTCAAGGCCAATACCGATGACATGCGCGAGTCTCCGGTTTTGCCCATTATCGAACGTCTGTGCAAAGAAGGTATGCGCATCCGAGCATTTGACCCGATTGCCAACAATAACGCTCGCAAGATTTTTACCAATGAAACGCGGCTCAGTATTGAAGACGACCAGTACGGCGTTCTGGAAGGGGCAGACGCCCTTTTGCTGGCAACGGAGTGGAACCAGTTCCGCACGCCGGACTTCAATCGAATCAAAAGCTTGTTACATGCTCCGGTTATTTTTGACGGACGCAACCTGTATTCCGGCAAAACTGTCGCCGGATACGGCTTTGCGTACTTTTGTATCGGCCGAAGATAATGGGGCATTGCCTGCAAGTGACAAGACCTCTCCATAAAAACATACAGGTTGGGATAGTAACGAATTTTCTTTTTTTACCCCTGTCCGGAAGCGGCGCTTTTCTTTGTGAAAAAATCCCGCCTGGGCAGAAAAAAAGAATAAAAACAAGCAAAGATAAAAAACAGCGTGACAAATATTTGTGTTTAGAGTATGTTACTAATTAATAGAGCCTTGTTGGAGTATTTTACCATTGACGAAGCGTAAATGTTTCGGGGGTTGAGAAGCCGTCAACATGCAAGGCCTGGGCGGATGGAATATGCCGCCATTGACGGCGCGTCAGCGTCTTGAACAGTTGTTCTGTTGTCGTGCGAAGCGACGATGGTTCTCTTTGTGACGGACGTACTGCCGTAGACTACTTGAACAAAGCAAAAGTATTGGTTTTACTTTGTGATTTTCACAACTTTATGATAAGAAAGCTGTGAAATATCACAGAAGGGAGTCTTTCAGGAAATCCCGCCTTCAATGAATGCATAGAAAATGAGGTAAGCATGGAACCTGCAAAGAAAGATGACGAACTGCTCCAGCTAGTTACATTCAGCATAGGAGAAGAAGAGTTCGGCGTGGATATTCTCAAGGTGCAGGAAATTATCCGTACCATGGAGATTACCAAGGTCCCGCGTGCACAGGACTTTGTTGAAGGGGTTATCAACCTTCGCGGCAAAGTTATTCCCATTATCGACCTGCGCCGCCGTTTTGGCCTGGATTCTAAATCCCACGACAAACATACCAGAATTATTGTTATTGAAATCAATAACATGATAGTCGGTTTTGTTGTGGACTCCGTTTCGGAAGTGCTGCGAATTCCCGCCAGCACGGTGGAACCGCCGCCACCTGTTGTGGCCGGTCTCGAGTCGGAATACATCAGTGGCGTCGGCAAACTGCACGACCGCCTGCTTATCCTCCTGGACCTGGACAAGCTCCTTTCCAGCGAAGATTTGGCAGCACTGAGCCAGTTGTAGTTTTTGGTACACACTGTTATGAGTTTCGCCATCGGCTTTTTCCGGTGGCGAAACTTTTTGCTTTGTTCGCCACGCGTTCAAATTTGCCGGTGTACCGGTATATGTGGCGGGCGTGGTGCCTTTTTGGGGCGTTCTTCGTTGTAAAGGTTTCACAGAGCGTATCACTGTGGAGCACTGGGCGCTCCGCGGTCCCGGACCAAGGCTTTTTTCGTCGTTAGAGCAGAGTAACTTTGAGGTTTGCCGTTTAACGGCGGGCAAAGCCCGTCTATGGCAAACCCAAGGCAAGGATTTGCGGACAAACCCTTGCGGAGCATTTACCATTGAAAATGTATACATGCTAAGGTGCCAACGCGAGCCGCTGGAATACGAAATGCTTTTGGCTTACTGAGGTTTTTGTGGATTTTGAAGCACTTGTTGACAGACTTTCGGGGCCTTCCCGCTCTGCCTTCACTGTCAACCGATCTGGAGTTGCCGGAGTAGCCAGGCTTGCGCGTTCGCTTATTACGCGCGGGCAAAACGTGGTCGCGGTTGCGGCAAACAGCGCCCACCTGGCAGAGTGTCGGGCAATGCTTACCCTGTTTAACCCGGAGCGCTCCTCACATGACCTGGCCCCGACCAGCGCCTTGTGGGACAGAACCTTTGTTGCCATGCCCATGGCCCCGGCATCCAGTAGCGGCAAAAGCGCATGGGCCGACCGGATGGCAGCACTGTTTGCCATGAAACAGCGAAGCGGCGCCCAAGGTGTGCTTGTTTCGCTGGACAACTTTTTGCTTCGCCTGCCTCCTTCCGATATTTTTGATACCCACGAGTTTGTACTGCATAAAAACATGGAAATGGCCCCGGAGCTTGTTCTGGAACAGGCCGTTGACTGGGGCTACACCCGTGTTCCCATGGTCAGCGTACCGGGCGATATTGCCCAGCGCGGTGACATCCTTGATGTTTTTTGCCCCGGTTATGTAAAACCCCACCGCCTGGATTTTTTCGGTGATACGCTGGAAGAAATTCGACATTTTGACCCTGTCAGCCAACGCTCTGTCGCGGATGTAGAAAGCATGCGTCTTTTGCCGGTTTCTCCGGTTATCTGCAGCCGTGAACTGCGCGGCAAGGCGGAGCGCTACTGGAAAAAACTGGTAAAGGAAGGGCGGATTGATTCTTCCGACGTTGCCGGTCTTTTGCGCCTTACAGACGCAGGCGGGCAGGGCGTTTTTTCCGGCATGTTTTATGAACAGTCCTCCTGTATTGAACAATGGTTTCCTCCTGACAGCGTGTTTATCCTGCCAGGTGAACAGGAAGTTGTTACCGCGCTGGAAGAAACACAATCCCGGCTGTCTCACTTCCTTTCTGATGAAGCGGACGTGCAGGGGGTAAAACAGCCCCGGTCTCTGGTTTTGCGTTCACAGGCGGAAGTGCTCTCGCTGTTTTCTTCCTCTTCACGGGTTTATTTTGAAGAGTTGCGCCTGGGCGTTGAAGAAAAGGACGAAGCCATTTCCCTGCCCGAGCAGCATTTTCAAAGCTTTCAGGATGTTTTCCCCCGGGCGGAAGCGCTGGAGCGCCCCTGGCAACAGCTTGTCTCGCTCATGCGCTTATACGGGGCAATAGCTTCCGGCAAAACCAGCCATGAAGCTGCCGCCCCCTCTTCTGAAATCGCTTTTTCCGACCTGAAAGAAGGCGGTCGCCTGCTGCTCAGTTTTGCCAACGATCGGGCCAGACAACGATTTCTCAAACTTGCCGCACAAGACGGTGTACAGCCTTTTTTACGCTACGACCCTTCCGCGCAGGGGGTGTTTGCTCTTGTTTCCCCCTACAGAAAAGGCGCATACCTGCCCTGGGACAAAACCCTGGTGCTCGGCGAAGATGTTTTGCAGCCCAGGGTGGAGCGGGGCAGAAAAATTCCCAAAGGGGCCTTTCAGGGGCTGGACAGGTATGATTCCCTTACCGAGGGCGATTTCCTTGTGCACCGCGATTACGGCGTGGGCGTCTTTAAAGGTCTGTTCCGTTTGAACCTGGGCGGAACGGAAAACGATTATCTGCTCTTACACTATGCGGGAGAAGACAAACTCTATCTGCCCGTTGACCGGCTTTCGCTGATTCAGCGCTTCAAGTCTGCCGAGGGAGGACAGCCCAGTGCGGACAGGCTGGGAGGCAGCCAGTGGTCTGCCAGCAAGGACAAGGCCCGCAAGGCTATTGAGAAGATTGCCGCGGATCTTGTGGAAATGTACGCACTGCGAAAAGTGGTCAAAGGCTTCCGGTATGAGCCGATTAACGAAATGTACCGTGAATTTGAGGCTTCTTTCGGCTTTGAGGAAACGCCGGATCAGGCCAAAGCCATTGAAGATGTCCTTGGCGACATGGAAAAGCCGGAACCGATGGACCGGCTGGTTTGCGGAGATGTGGGTTTTGGCAAGACCGAAGTGGCCCTTCGCGCTGCCTTTCGCGCCGCACTTGAAGGCAGGCAGGTGGCGCTGCTATGCCCGACAACGGTTCTGGCTGAGCAACATTACCAGACATTTAGAAGCCGCCTGGCCGGTTTTCCGGTAAACATCGGCATGATGTCGCGCTTTGTGTCCAAGGTGAAGCAAAAGGAAGTGCTTGAAGGTGCGGCCAAGGGACTGATTGACATTCTTGTCGGCACCCATCGCCTTTTGTCCAAAGATGTTGTGCTACCCAACCTTGGTTTGCTCATTCTTGATGAAGAACAGCGCTTTGGCGTACGCCACAAGGAGCGCCTCAAGGAAATGCGCAAGAATGTGGATGCCCTTACCCTGACGGCAACGCCCATTCCCCGGACCTTGCAGTTATCCCTTTCCGGCATCCGGGAGCTTTCGGTTATTGAAACCCCGCCTCCGGAGCGCAAACCGGTGGCAACCGCCCTGATTGAGCGCAACGACGCCACGCTGAAGAATATAGTCGAGCGTGAACTGGCCAGAGAAGGGCAGGTTTTCTGGGTATACAACCGGGTGCAGGGACTGGAAAGAGTTGCCGAATATGTGAAAAAACTCGCCCCGCAAGCCCGCGTGGGCATGGCCCATGGCCAGATGAGCGAAAAGGCCCTGGAAGAAGCCATGCATGCCTTCTGGCATGGCGATATGGACGTTTTGGTCTGCACATCCATTATCGAATCCGGGCTGGACTTTCCCCGGGCCAATACGCTTATAGTGGACCAGGCCCAGCTTTTCGGCCTGGGGCAGTTATATCAGCTTCGGGGCAGGGTGGGGCGCTCTGACCGGCAGGCCTTTGCGGTCTTTGTCACCCCGGACCCGGACAGACTTCCCGACATCGCCCGGCAGCGGATGAAGATTATTCTGGATATGGATTACCTTGGCGCGGGCTTTCAGGTGGCCATGGAAGATTTGCGCCTGCGCGGGGCGGGAAACATTCTTGGCGAAAGTCAGACCGGACATATGAACCGCCTGGGGCTTGATCTTTTTCTGGAAATGCTGGAAGAAGCCGTTGCCAAGCTCAAGGGCCAGCCCTTGCCCGGTGTGCAGGAAACGGAGCTCACGCTCGGCGTTCCCGCCTTCATACCCGAAGAATATATGGCAGACAGCCGCGAGCGTCTGCGTTATTATAAAATATTGTCTTCTGCCGTGGACGACGCCGGACAGCGCGATATCGAGTTTGAAATGCGCGATCGTTTCGGCATACTGCCCAAAGAGCTCAAAAACTTTCTTGCAGTCCTTGTCTTCAAACGGTATTTGTCGAACCTTGGTGTGCAAAAGGCGGATATTTTTCCGGACAAGCTTCGCCTGGCTTTTGCCGAATCTTCGGTTGTCGAGCCTGCCAGGCTTGTGGATTTTGTGCTCAAGCGTCAGGCTCAAGGGCATAACGTTCGCCTGCACCCCCCGGCTGTTCTGGAAATGCCGCTTGATATGGACCTTCTGGAAAATTCGTTGCAAGCCGCAAAAAACACCCTGGTTTCCCTGCAGGAACCGGCTCCGGCCTCCCTATAACCCGGCAGATTGTATAATGATGTCCCTACAACGCACCCTTTCTCTGGTCTTTGTCCTGATTTCCTGTCTGCCCCTTGTGGCTTGCAGGGAAGAAGCCATTGCCCCCGGCGTTGTGGCCACCGTGAACGGCGAACCGGTTTTTTTCCGGGAAATGGAAGCGCGCCGGGTAAACTATTTCTCCGGTTTTGCCTCTGATACCCAGGGCGTGGAAGACGCCCTGCTGCAAGAGCAGTATCGCTATGTCCTCGGGCGCATCATTGCGGAGGAAATTGTCTGGCAATATATGGACGGCAAGGGGGTGACGCTTGCCAAAGAAGAACTGCTTGAAGAGGAACAGAAAATCCTCTCCGACTATCCCGAAGGCGCTTTTGAAAACATGATCATGGAAGAGGCGGTTACCTTGGGTTTTTGGCGCAAGGGAATTGCCCGAAGGCTCATGGTAGACAAGTTTATCATGCAGATACTGCGCCCGGAAATTTCCATCACTGCAGACGAAGTGCAGCAGTATTACCGCGCACACAAAGAAGAGTTTGTCATTCCTGAGCAGTGGCACTTTATTCAAATTCTCGGCAAGGATTTGAAAGAGGTAGAGCAGGCCAGCAAACATCTTGCTGAAGGCAAAAATGCTACGGCTACGCAAAAAGAATTTCTGGTAACCATTCACGATATTTGCCTGAGCGTAGACATGCTGCCCCAG
>JAJDIC010000090.1 GCA_030266525.1 Desulfovibrio sp. OttesenSCG-928-G15
TATGAAGCCTGTCGGGGTTATGCCTGTAGAACGCGACGGCGTTACCACAGACGAGGACGCCCTTTTTGTGCAGGATGTTCTCAGCCTTGAACAACCGCTGGACAAGGTAGCGCCCGTTATCGTCACCCAGGACTTTCGCATGCGGGCCTTTGCCGGGCAAGAGGGCGACCTTATGCCCCAAGTCAAACAGGCCTATGAAGATCTGGCAAAAGACCGGGATCTGACGCTCGTCTGCGGCGCGGGGCACACTCTTTCCGGCAAATATTGCGGGCTGGACGGCATTCGCCTGGTGCGTGAAATGGGGCTCAAGGCGATTATCATCGACCGGTTGCAGCACGAAGTGAACTACGACGAACTGCTCAGCATCAAGGAGCAACTTGGCGACAGCCTGCTCGGTGCTGTGCTCAACGACATTCCCTTTTCCTTCATGGCGGAAATAGACGACGTCATTCGTCCCTACCTTGAGCGCAACAACATTCCGGTTCTCGGGGTTATTCCCAAAGACCCGCTCATGGGTTCCATCCGCGCCCATGAACTGGCTGAAGGACTGGGCGGCAAACTCGTCGCCTCACAGGGCAGGGCCGACGGCATGGTGGAAAATTTCCTTATCGGCACCATGCAGGTGGAAAACTTCATGACCTATTTCAGAAGGCACCCCAACTCCGCCGTCATTGTGGGCGGCGACAGGGCCGACGTGCAGCTTGTGGCCATTGAGGGCAACTGCCCCTGCCTGGTGCTCACCGGAAACCTGTTCCCCAATGACATTATCCTGTCCAGAGCCGACACGCTGAACGTGCCCATAGTCATGGTAAGACAAGACACCTACACCATAGCCAAGAAAATGGAAATTCTGCTCAGCCGCCACAAAATGCGCGATGTCATGAAAATACGCCAGGGTTCGCAGCTTATCAGCACCTGCCTGGACTTTTCTCTTATCAAGGAAGGCTTGGGGCTGTAACGGAGCAAGGGCATTGGCGCAACAGGCCGACAGGAAGTCGGAGCCATCCCATCATCTGTAAAAGAGGCTTTCGGAACGCGTGTGAGGCGGATTTTCCGCTTTCCGGAAGCGGACTCTTCTTGCCCCAAGGATGTGGCCGCAAACGGCTTTTCTTTGGCGCCCCCCTTCTTCAGCGGTCGAAGTGACACACTTCGACCGCTCAGTTTTGACAAAGGAAAGGACCGGGCGTAGAGATGCGTTTCGCCCTTGAACCAGAAAGCGCAGAGCTTTTCCACAACGTACCAGAAGAATGCAGCCATGAGCGAGACTACCAAAGCCCGTTCCGAATCCGACCCCGAAACAGGGCACGGCGCAGCCCCCCGGCAACAAAGCCCCCTCCCGCAGGAAACCCCCTTCCTGCGGGTATTCCCCTGGGTGTTTCTGGTAAGCATGATGTTCCTGCTTACCTATCTGGATCGGGCCATGTTCGGCCCGCTTCTGCCTGCCATTGAAGCGGAATTCAGCATTTCCCACGCCAGTTCCACCCGACTTTTGTTTTTCATGTCCCTTGGCTATTCCTGCAGCATGTTTGTCTCGGGCTTTTCCTCCAGCAAAATCCGCCCGCGAATAATGGTGGGCGGCGCGGTTATTGCCACGGGCGCGGTGCTTGTGCTCATAGCTCACTGTACTAATCTCACCTTTCTGGCCCTTTCCTTCTGCCTGCTTGGGGGCGCTGCCGGGCAATATTTCAACGGCGGGCTGAGCACAATGCGCAGCCTGGTCACGCCAAGGCAGTGGAGCAAGGCCATTTCCGTGCATGAAGTTGGCCCGAACGCCAGTTTTTTTATCGGCCCGATTCTGGCGGAAATCGGCGCGGCCTGGTTTGGCTGGCGCGGGGTTGCCGAGTATATGGGCTATCTGACCATTGCAGCCGGGGTGTTTTTTCTTCTGGCGGCGAAAGGCGGGGAATATCCTGCGGCACCGGTATCTTTTGCGGGTTTTCGCACGGCGCTCAAACAGCCGAGGCTCTGGCTGTTCGCCTGGCTGATGGGTCTGGCCATTGCCGGGGAATTTGCGCCTTTCAGCGTTCTCACCCTGCACATGATTGATGAGCGCATGCTTTCACCGGAAACCAGCGCCTTTCTGCTTTCCGCCTCACGCGTGGCAGCGCCCTTTGCCGTGCTGGGCGGCGGCTATATAACCACCCGGCTCGGCACAAGAAAAACGCTGTATTTCTGCCTTGGGGTCTACACCATAGGCATGTTCCTGATGGCCATGCCCTGGTTTATGCCCTTTGTGGTCGGCATGTTCGTGCAGCCGGTGCTCACCGCCATGATCTTCCCGCCCGTATTCACCCTGCTGGCAGAGTCGTTCCCCGTGCGCGAACAACCCATGTACCTGGCAATAGGCATGCCGGTAGCCAGCTTCATGGGGGTCGGCATCATGCCGTCCGTACTCGGGGTGTGGGGAGATTACGTCAGCTTCGGCGCGGGCTTCATCATGATGGGCTGTCTTGTGGCGATTAGCTTCCCCTTGCTGCGGCTTCTGCCCGCAAAACAGTAAGTGCTCCTTGTTCCAAAGCCCGCCGGGCGAATACCAAAGCGAGCGAATGACTTGACAGAACGCCATTGGCTGCCTACCTGTAAGAGCGATCAATCTGACGCAACCGGGTATGCTTCCCGGCACTTTTTTGAAGGAGATGCATATGGCCTATGATATTCGCATGGCAAAACTGGTCAGCGGGGAAACCGTTATCGGCAAATGGGACGAAAACGGCTCTGCCATCAATGACCCGGCTGTGCTGCAAACCGTGCCCACCCAGCAGGGCGTGCAAATGATGCTGATGCCTTTCGGCTACCCCTTTGACAGCGAATTTTCCGGCAGCGTTGCCACCGCGCACGTTATTTATGAATACAAATCCTGCCCGGAAGAACTGAAAACGAAATATATGGAAGCCACCTCCAACCTTACCCTTTCCTCCGGCGGCCTTGGCGGCCTGAACCTCAAGGGCGGCGGCGGTTCCGGCCTTCTCAAATAGCAACGCGGGCGCTTCCCGCAGCGAGATATATACCGGGCAAAGCATGGGTTTTGCCCGGTAAAATCCTTTGAAAATGCGCACTCCGGGGCGCGGTTTTCTTTTTTTCCTTACTCACGGCACCTTATGCGCGAACTACTCCCCCTGCTGCCCAAGCCCAGCCGCTACATCGGCATTGAAGAAGGCTCTGTCCACAAAAACGCCTGTACGGTGCGTCTGCGTGTGGCCCTTGCCTTTCCGGATATGTACGAAGTGGGAATGTCCTATCTTGGCCAGAAAATTCTCTACTCCATCATTAATGCCCATGAAGGCTGGCAGGCCGAGCGGGTGTTCACCCCCTGCCGCGACGCCGCCCGCATTCTTAAAGAACGCGGAGCGCCCCTGTGCTCGCTGGAAAGCGACACACCTCTGGCCCGGACCGATGTTATCGGCTTCAGCGTGACCCACGAGTTGTGCTACACCAACATTCTGCTGATGCTCGACCTTGCCGGAATTCCCTTTCACGCCGCGACCCGCGCCGCAGTCGCACCGAAAAACGGCCCGTGGCCGCTGATTATCGCCGGCGGCGGCTGCACCCTGGCAGCCGAGCCAATCGCCCCGTTTATGGATGTCATGGTTCTTGGCGAAGGCGAAACAGTATTTCCGGCGCTTCTGGAAACGCTGGAACAATGCCGCGCCGACGGTTTGTCCCGCAAAGATACCCTGCTCGCCCTCGGCGCTCTTTCCGGCGTGTATATACCGGAATTTTTCGCGCCGGACGCAAACGGCCTCCCCGGCCCGCTGTATGCCAGCCACGCCCTCCCCACCCGGCGGGTTTCGCCGGATATGGATGATGCGCCCTACCCGGTAAATCAGCCCATTCCCTTTGGCGCGGTGCACAACCGCCTGGCCCTGGAAATAGGCCGGGGCTGTACGCGCGGCTGCCGCTTTTGCCAGGCGGGCAATGTGTACCGGCCCGCTCGCGAGCGTAGCGTGCCCTGCCTGCAAAGCCTGCTGGACAAATGCCTGGCGGGTACGGGCTTTGACGACGTATCCTTTCTTTCCCTCAGCACGGGCGACTACTCCGCGCTGAAAGAACTGTTCATGAGCACCGTTGATCGCTGCGCGCAGGAGCAGATATCGGTTTCGCTGCCCTCCCTTCGGGTCGGTTCCATTGACGACGCCATCATGGAGCGCATGGCCGGAATCAGGCGCACCGGGGCGACCCTTGCCCCCGAGGCCGGAAGCCAGCGCCTTCGCGACGTTATCAACAAGGGCGTTACGGAAGAAGGGCTTATTCTGCATGTGCAGAAGCTCTTTGAGCACGGCTGGCAGCAGATTAAGCTCTATTTCATGATCGGCCTGCCCACGGAAACCGACGCCGACCTTGACGCTATTGTCGACCTGTGCCGCAAAGCCCGCGATGCCGCGGGGCCAGGCATAAAACGCCTGCAAATCACGGCGGGCATTTCTCCCTTTGTGCCCAAGCCCTTCACGCCTTTTCAATGGGAAGCGCAAATTTCCCTTGCCGAAATTCGCCGCCGCATCGACTACCTTTTAACCGCATTCAAACAGGAAAAACGCATCAAGATGCGCTGGCACGAGCCGGACATGAGTTTTCTGGAGGGCATTTTTTCCCGCGCGGACAGGCGGCTTTCCCCGGTTGTGGAGTCGGCCTACGCCAAAGGCGGCATTTTCGCCAGCTGGATGGAAGGTTTTTCCCTTGCCCCCTGGCTGGAAGCCATGGCCGAGCACGGGCTTGACCCGGAAAACTATACCAGGGAGCGCAGCCTTGACGAGCCGCTGCCCTGGGAGCACCTGAACAGCGGTATCAGCAAGGAATTCCTTCTGCGTGAACGCAAACGCGCCATCGAAGGCAAAACCACCGAAGATTGCCGCTATTCCGGTTGCAAGGAATGCGGGGTATGCGACTCCAAGGCTTCGCCTTCCCTGCTGGACAGCGGCGTCTACACCGCCTCTTCCGGCAGGGCGGCGCAGCGTGGCCCCAGCGGCCCGCCTGATGCGCCTGCCCCCGCTCCCGTGAGCTACGGCAACAGGCTGAACAACCCCCAGCGTGATCAGGAGGCGCACAGCGTATCGCTTGATCAATACGGCCGGGTCATCGTGCGCGGCGAAACGCCGCAACAGACCAAAACCGGCAAATCCAAGCCCCCGGCGCTCGCCCCGCACCTTACGGTGAAAGCGGAGCAACTGCGCTTTCACTACGCGCGCCTTGGCAACGCCGCCTACCTCAGCCAGCTTGAAATTCAGCATGTTTTCGACCGTGCCTTGCGCCGCGCGGGCGTGCCCCTGGCATTTAGCCAGGGCTTTCACCCCCTGCCCCTGGTTTCCTTTGGTCGGGCGCTCCCGGTGGGTGTTGCCAGCGAAGATGAATGGTTTTCCGTATACCTGCGCGAGCACTGCGATCTGGCCCGAAGCGTGGACGCGATGAACCGCAGCCTGCCCAAGGGCCTCAAAATTATCGAAGCAGAGCGCCTTTCCCTGCAAAAAAGCAACGCAGACGCCATAGATGAGCCTTACGAGCTTGAATACCTCGGGCCGGAAGAAAACCTTGCCCCCTTTCACGCCGCGTGGGAAACTGTGCGTCAAAGCGCTGGCCTCACCTGGGAACGCGAAGGAAAGAAGGGCACTCGCACACTTGACGCCAGAGCGTATTTCACTGAAATCTCCCCTCTGCCCGGACGGTTATGCCGCTTTATGCTCAACTGGGCAAACGGCTATGTTTCCCCCCTGGCGCTCTGCCTTTTTGCCCTTGAAAGCGCCGGCTTTGATACGGACCAGGCCGCCCTGCGCCTGACCAGAAAAAAACACACAGGTTAATCATGCGTATTTTCACACTTCTTTGCACAGGATTGTTACTTATGACCACTCCTTTTGCCGCTTTTGGCGCAAACGCCGGGGCGTCTTCCCCAGCAAGCGCCGAAGCGCCTTCCCCCGCAAACGCCAAGCTGTCTTCCACAGCCGACGCCGGAACGGCGTCTTCCACCGCAAGCGCCGCCTCGCCGACAAGCATTACGCGGCTTGCCAACGGCCTTACCGTGCTGGTGCGTGAAGACACGCGCTTTCCGCTGGTATCGCTGCGCCTGTATGTGCATGCCGGAAGCGCCTATGAAAGCCCGGACAATGCGGGTATCAGCCATGTGCTGGAGCATATGGTCTTCAAGGGCACGGACAAGCGCCCCAAAGGCCAGATTTCCACCGATGTGGAGGCAACCGGGGGCTATCTGAACGCGGCCACCAGCTTTGACTATACCGTGTACCTGACCGACATGACCAGCGAACACTGGAAAACCGGGCTGGACGTGCTGAAAGACATGGCCTTCAACCCCACGCTTGAGCCTTCGGAACTGGAGTCTGAAAAGGACGTTATCGTTTCTGAACTGCAACGCGGGGAAGATAACCCCGGTCAGAGAATTTTCCGTATGGCCATCGGGGCCGCGCTCAAGGGCACGCCCTACGAGCGCCCGATTATCGGTTATGAAAAAACCATCCGCTCCTTTACCAGCGACGGCATTCGCGCTTACATTTCCAGCCTGTACCACCCGCAGTCCATGCTGCTGGTAGTTTGCGGCAACGTTTCTGCCAAAGACGTTGTGGAAGAAGCGCAAAAACAGTTCGGCGGTCTTGCCAACACCGGGCTGGTCACCCCGCCTGCCAATCAGGAAAAGGATGTCATCACCAAGGGCTTCACCGCGACCCTGGAATACGGCCCCTGGAACAAGGCCCACCTGTGCCTGGCCCTGCCCGCCCCCGCCATGGGCGATATGCGCTCCGCACAGCTGGACGTGCTGGCCCAGGTGCTTGGCGGTGACGCCTCCTCACGCTTCTACCGCACCTACAAATATGAAAAACGCCTGGTAGACAGCATTTCCGTAAGCAACTACAGCTTTGAGCGCCTTGGGCTTGTATTCATCCGGGCCACCCTGGACGCGGACAAGATTGTCCCCTTCTGGGAGAACATTACCCGCGACATTGCCGCCCTCGGCGACACAACCTTTTCCCGCGAAGAGCTGGACCGGGCCAAACTGAATATTGAAGACGACATTTACCGCTCCAAGGAAACCCTGGCCGGGCTTGCCTCCAAAGTCGGCTATTTTGCCTTTTTCGACAAGGGCGAGCAGGGAGAGGAAAATTACCTGAACGCCGTCCGGTCTACCGATCAGGCCACGCTGCTTGCCCTGGTCAAAGAAACGCTCCGCCCGGAAGCGTTAAGCCTAGTCGGCCTTTTGCCGGAAGGTGTAAGCGTACAAGCATTTCTTTCCAACAATGCTGCGGCTCAGGACAAGTCCGACTCCGCAAAAGAAGCTTCCGGCAAAGAGGAAGGCCGGGAAAAGCTGGAAAGCTGGAAAGGCTGGGCTTCGCGCGTTGTGGCCGACAACTGGTCCGCCAAGGCGAGCGTAAACGCGGACAGCGCCAAACAGGCCGCCACCGGGCAACTGGAAACCCTTGATCTTGGCAAGGGCCGCACGCTCATTCTTATCCCCGACACCACCCTTCCTTACACCGCCGCCAATCTGGTGTACACAGGCGGCGACACGCTTGTGGATTCTGCCGATCAGGGGCTTGGTGCGTTCACAGCCTCGCTTCTGACCAAGGGCGCGGGCGAGCTTGGGGCCACTGCCCTTGAAGATTATCTGTCCGACCGGGCCGCTGGCTTCGGGGCCAGCACGGGCCGCCAGACGTTCAGCATCAACATGAGTGCGCCCTCGCGCTTCAATGCGGATATGTTCAGCCTGCTCAAAACCGTTATCGAATCGCCCGCCATGCAGGAAGAAGAAGCAGACCGCGTGCGCCAGAATCAGGCGGCAGCCATCACCGCCCGTGAAGATCAGCCCACCGGTCTCGCCTTTCGCCGTATGTTCCCCTTCCTTTTCGGCAGACACCCTTACG
>JAJDIC010000091.1 GCA_030266525.1 Desulfovibrio sp. OttesenSCG-928-G15
CGGCCTCCAGAATTCAGAGGCCGCATCGCTATATTGGTTGATGAAAGTGGCGGTATTCCACTACAATTCGTCCAGGGGCGTATCCGGTGTGATGACAAATCCACCCCTGTTGACCTTGGCAGTCATGTCCGGTTTCGGCGTGGGCGCGGTCTGAGCCGACGGCGGGGGTGTGTCTCTCTTCTTATCCTTGCCGCGTCTGAACTCGTTCAGATATTTGGCGAGGGTCGGCGGCTTTACCTCAATGCCTTTCTCATGGAGTTTTCCGGCAATCTCCTGTGTGTCGAAGCCGCGCCTTTTCATCCGTTCCAACGTAGGGGCCAGGGCACGGATCGCTTCTTTCACGGTAAGGCTGCGGTTGCCGTCAAGGGTGACTTTTACAGGTTTGAGCTTGGCGAATTCCAATCTGATTTCCTTGACCTGGGCTGCGGTGATATTCATGCTGTTTCTCTCCTGTATGGTGACGGGGAAATGCCCCGGATTTTGCTTTCTGCCTTTGGCGGTCGAGCGGCACGGTCGCCCACACTTCGCGGAGTGAAGTATAGTGGGCTATACTTTTGGCTTTCGTAAAGATTCGGTGCGGACGTAGGGATAATCCCTCAGCGGCCCATGCCCATGCCGCGCGGCCTCCGCTCCAATGACTGCGCCTTTTCCCGCTGGCGCTGCTGTTCCTGCGCTTCTTTCTCCCGCGCCAATTCGGCTTCCCGGAGCTGCTGTTCCTCCTGGCGCTGGCGTTCTTGCTGCTCCCGCTCCTGGGCCAGCCGCTTTTGCTCCGCCGCTTTCCGCTGCGCTTCCTGGCGCTGCTCTCTCTCGTAATCGCTGCGCATCATGGCGGCTGTCGTATTCCAGCGGAAAAACTTCTCGGTTTCCTCAAGACGGGCGAGAAGGTTTTGATTGCTGTGCCGCAAGTTCAGGATGTCAGTGTTGATTTGTTGACGTTCTTCGGCATGTTGCAATTGAATCCCCAAAGCCTTGTCGTGTAATTCCCTGGCCCGAATGCGCAATTTTTCATTCTCGGCTTTCAGCTTTTCGTTGTGCGTGTCCACAATGCCTTTTGCGGCCAAGGCCTTTTTTTGCCGTTCGATAATCCCCTGGGCGGCTTGCAGCACAGCTTTAAAGTTGAACATGGAAGCCGGGGGAATGTCAGACTGCGCGGCAAGCTCTTTCTCCGCTTCCTGGGCCTGACGCTCATAGGACTGCAACCGCTCCGTCAACTCGGATTCCTCCCGCCGCTTCCGTTCAAGCTCGGCGCGTCTGGCTTCTGCCTCCTTTTCCAGACTGTGAAGCGCCTCTTGCTGCTGCTTGAATTCACGGGTGTTCAGATGCTTTTTCTTCGCTCCCGGCTCCTGTGCGACGCCGCGCTGCAAATCGAAGCCACGGTTTTGCAGATACCGGGGCAACTCGGTTTGCAGCTTTTTCAGACTTTCCCGCGTATAGATGTTTTTCGCGTTCAGCCGCCCATCCCTTGTCACCG
The DNA here is from genome assembly GCA_030266525.1 of Desulfovibrio sp. OttesenSCG-928-G15. The sequence goes on from JAJDIC010000091.1 coordinate 1,472, forward strand.
GAACATGCAGGAAGTGCATGTGCGGCGTTTTCTCGTCCATGTGAACCATTGCGGAGACGACATTTTCCGCGCCGACGAACTCTGTCAGGAACGCCTTGCTTTCCTCGAAAAAGCGCCGGGTGTCCTCCGATGACAGTTTCTCGAAAAAGGCGCTGTCGGAGGACACGATGAGGCCGCACATATGCACGGCGTCTTTCCTGACCGCCTTGACCAGCAACAGATCGTCGATGCGATTCTGGATGGCCTCGGCGTAGTTCTCGGCAGCGTGTTCGTGCAGATCGTAGTTGCCCATGCTCCGCTCGTAGTCGATATCCGGATTGGAACGGCTTTCGCGCTCCCGCCGATTGTGGCTCTGGATGCCTCGGATTGCCTCTTTTTTGAATTTATCCATGTGCAGGACAAGGAACGACATTTTATTGCCTCCTTGCGTCCGTCACGGCGTCCAGCAGGCCGGACAGGGGGCGGATGTCGCCGCGCATGTTCTCCGGGCCTGGGGAGAGAGCCGGAACAGATTGCCCGGCTTCCAGTACGGCACGGGCCTTGGCCGGATCGCCAACCAGTTTTGGCGGATCAACATGTTCGTGATAGCCATTGCTGCAATTCGTGATTTCAAACAGACCGGGCAGGTGGCCGGACTGCTTCACTCCCTGGCGGGAATACGCGGCCCACGTTTTGGCGAAGTTCTTACGGAACCAGTGTTCGGACTCTTCCACACCGCAATCTTGGCACAACTGCACCCAGCCGCCGTAGGCATGCATGATAACGGCCAGGGTCACGGCATCGTCGAAAACCACGCTGGCATACGCGCCGTGACTCCCGATAGCGGCAAGCACCTTGCCCGCCTCGACTTCGGCCTTGTCTTCCGCGCTACCGCCGCTGATATGCTCCAGAAAGTCAGCCGGAACAGGCATGGACGTGTATTTCCGACTTGTCATGATGGACAGCGCGGCTTTTTCCACTTCCGGCAAGCTGAACGGTTCCAGCAGCTTGAAGCGCAGGGCAATTCCCTGGGCGCTCAGGGCCTGGCCGTAGCACTCGGCAACGCCCTGCATAAGAACGTCAAAGCGGTCAAAATCAGCTTGCGTCATGCGTCACCTCCGCAACAGTGGTATCCCCGAATAGCAGCCGTTTTGCGTCTCTGCCTGCCTTCTGGTTGGTTTCAACGCGCCTTTGCGCACCCGACTTCCAAGCCCCGGTTTTCGACGCTGTACGGTTTTTTTCCGCCGCGCTTTCCATTTTGGCAGTGAGCTGATCGAACTGTTTCCGCAACTTCTCCGGGCTTTGAATGTTCGTCCGCCAGAAGATGTCGGAACAGGCCCACTTGATAACCTCGGCCACGAAATGCGGCTCCGACATGCGTTCATCGTTGCGCAAGGCCACATCGAAGCTCCGCGCCCATGTCTGGAGATTCGGCTCCTTGAGGGTCGGCACGTTGTCTTTCAGCGTATCCAGCATCAAGACTGCCAGCCGGTAGGCGTCCGAATCTTCCGGGAAAAGGAATTTTGTGAGTTTTCCTTTCTCCTGCTCCGCATTGCCCGCCGCCGGGGCTGGTTGAGAAGAGTGAAAAGGAACAGGTACAGGTTCTGGAGATGGTTCTGGAACTGGAGAAGGAAGAGGAGAAGGGGGATTGCCCTCGGCATGCTGTTCGCATGCTTCGCGCATGGTTTTTTCCTGGCGGGCGTTCCATCGTGCGGCTGCGGCGTTGCGGGCGTTGGCTTTACGGCGTTCGGCATGTATGGCGTAGCCCTGGTGGTCGCTCCAATCGTGAAGAGCGTACACGTCATGGCCGTCTTTTTCCAGAAAGCCGCACTCCACCAGGGCGACGACAAATTGCTGCGGATCTCCCTCCCATCCGGCTTCCAGGGCAATGTCAATCTCGTCCATGCCATGCAGCACGCCGGAAGGATGCGTCATGGCCGTGGCAATCCATAAGTCGATGAGGTAATCCGTCGAGCCGGGGCCGAGCAGCAGGCGCAGCCGTTTGCGCTTTCTGTGGCCCCGGAAGGATACGGCAAGGCGAATGTCGCTATTCATTGCCCGCTCCCTGATTGCCGAGGTTTTCGATAAACGCGGTAATGTCCTCGGCTCTCCAGACGGTTGTGCGGGGGCCGAGTTTGATAGGCTTGGGGTAGCGCCCAGTGCGGCAACCTTCCCACCATGAGCTTCGCCCTACCGGGACGAGAGCCAGAACCTGATTGATGCGCAGTAATTTTTTGGAAACAATGGATAAGTCAGACATAAAGAATCTCCTTTGTAGAAATTTGGTCTACTCAGGAGATTGAAGGAATATGGCTGTGAAAAAAGTATGAAGTATCGTGCGCTGAGACTTGTTGTTGGGAGACTTTTTCCCGAGAGACTTCTTGTCTAATAATTACAACGCCTTAAAAGGAAAGTCTAAACATGGTTGAAGATATTTACTATTCTGGCATCCTACCGGGATGTTTGAGTTCAGCAGGAACTTTTTCCCATACCTCTCTTGCTGCGGCACGGTGAGGCCTATCGCCAAGGCGTGCTGTTGCTGCTTCAAAAAAAGTAACCCAGTTGGTCTTTCCAATGACGTGGTTAAGCAAGCCTGGCTTCCAAGCACTCTTGTCATTTTCAAACATCTGGCTTTCTTGAAGTAGCTCTTTTACAAGCTCTTCACATACTTCGGTGGTTGCGGTAATGCGCTCAATATCTTTCCTGCTGCCGGTGGAGGGCGGGGCTGTGTCCTGTACTTGCGGCTGTACTATGGATATGTCCGCATCCGGTGTTGAATCAAGAATTTCTTTCACAAGGGCATGAGTAATGCCCTTTACCTCCCGGAGCAAAGGATAGTTGCGAAGGAAGCGGATAACGGCAACCTTATCCACAAGTATGGTGTCTGAAAAAATCTGGCTGATAAAATGGTAACTTGAAATTGAGAGCGTAAGTATTTTTTCTTCAAACAACTCGGAGGACTGTAAATATTGCTCAAAAACGTCTGTTGTTTCCAGCCGCGCCAGGGTGCTGAGCAAAAACTCCCTTTCCTTTGGAAAAATGGCATCAATGTCCTCGTATGATTCTTCCAAGATGAAATGAAGCCCCTCCCGCAAGGTGTTGGCTTGAATGTTCAGCGAAAGTTTTCGGAAAAAAGCCATCATATCAAGAGCGCACAAATGGGCATGAAAGTATTTTACCGACAAATCTACCTCCGGCAGGGCGGGGCTTTCAATTTTGTATACAGCTTGATTGCTGTCGGCAAAACCGCGCCAGTAAGTTTCATGCGCCCTGCGCCATAATTCCACGGGAAATAGATTATCGGGCCAAAGTGCCAGAATGATTTTTTCGATTTCATTTCCGGTCAGGCCATAGCCTTCGCGTACTCTGCCAAGTGATATTTTTTCTGAGTCCAGCATGGTCTTATCAGTACAATATGGGACGCTGATATTGCAACAGAAAGGGCGGCGCGGTTTTTGCGAGGGACACCCCAAAGAAGTGTCGCGCTGCAAAAATCCGTGCCGCCCTGGTGAGTCAGCTTTTCTTGCCGGTCAGCTATACCATGCCCTGACCATATCAAGACCGTCGTAGCCGAAACTCCTCATGCGCTCTTTCTCTTCCGCGCTCCAGCCGGTATCGGTGACGGTGATTTGAGCGTCTTCCGGTATTTCTCCGATGGAAACGACGATTTCGTTTGTTGCGGCAGAATCATATTTCATCGTATCGAATTGGCGTTCAGACATGTTTCCTCCTCATTATGCCATAGCGTTGTCGCGCAAGGCTGAAAGGTAGTCAGCCCATTCCTGCATCATCTTCCGGCGCTCCGGCAAATACTCGGCGCGGTTGTAAACGCCGCGTATTTTGTCTTTGGGATTGTGGGCAAGCTGCTTTTCTATCACGTCAGCGGAATAGCCTTGCTCGTTGAGCAGGGTACTCGCCATTGCCCGGAAGCCATGGGCCGTCATTTCGTCCTTGTCGTATCCCATGCGGCGCAGGGCGGCGATAAAGGTTGCGTCACTAATCGGATTTTTGGGAGAGCGCAAACCGGGGAACATCAGGCGTTCATGGCCTGTCAGTTCTTGGAGATTTTGCAGAATTTCCAACGCCTGTGTGGAAAGAGGCACCATATGGTCGAGCCGCATTTTCATGCGCTTGGCCGGGATGCGCCAGACTTTTTCGGCAAAGTCGATTTCCGACCATTCGCCTAAACGTACCTCGCTCGGACGCAAAAAGGTCAGGGCCAGCAGTTGCAAGCCGGATTTGACGATGAATGTGCCGGGAAAATCGTCAATGGCCCGCAGCAGTCCGCCAATAGCTTTCGGCTCGGTAATGGCGGCGCGGGGAGTATGGGCGCGGGTTTTGAGTGCACCGCGCAAGTCGGCGGCAGTGTCGCGCTCGGCGCGGCCTGTGGCGATAGCGTAACGGAAAATCAGGGAACAAATGCTGCGTACCCGGTGGGCTTGGTCAACGGCCCCACGCATTTCGATTTTTCGCAGCACGGCGAGAAGTTCCGGTGGGGTAATCTCACCGACAGGCCGATTGCCGAGAAGCGGAAACACGTTTTTGTCGATGCGCTCCATCACATCCTTGGCGTAACCTTCCGTCCAGGTGGGCTTCTGGTTTTCGTGCCATTCCCGCGCTACGAACTCAAAGGTGGTTTGGATACTTCGGGCCTTGACCTTCTTTTCCATTGAAGGGTCAATACCCCCGCTCAACCGTTTTTTGGCGTCTGCACAGGCTTCCCGCGCTTCTTTCAAGGAAAGTTGGGGGTATGTGCCGAGGGTCAGCAGCTTTTCTCGGCCTTGAAAACGGTACTTCACGCGCCAGCTTTTCGCACCGCTTGGAGCGACGAAAAGAAAGAGGCCGTGCCGTCAAAGAGTTTTTGGGGCTTGTCTGTGGGCTTTACACCGCGAATTGCGGTATCGGTGAGAGCATTGGATCGGGACATGGGGGTATCACTCCTGGCAAGGGGTTTCGTACCCCCAGGAATACCCCCGAAAGATGTGGCTGTCTATGGATTTTTTCAGTTGAATCCGGACAAACCGTTTCCGTAAATCCCTTGCCAAGAAACGCTTTCCAGCCTGTCCGGGATTCAACTGAATTAAAATCTGGCGGAGAGGGAGAGATTTGAACTCTCGGTACCTTTCGGGTACACACGATTTCCAGTCGAAAACAGCTTTCTGTGAACGCTTACTGCCATCGTGAAAGGCTTGTGGCTGTTGCACTCTGGGGAGTTGAAAGCAACCCGCAAAAAGTGACGCGCATCGGGAAAGTATGCATGGCGGTATGCACAGGCCCTTATTTCAGCAAACGTTCCGGCAACAGGTCTGCAATATTACGTCTGCTGTTCAGAACGGCCACTACCCACACTTCGGCTTCTACCACGCGGTAAAAGATGCGCCAAGGCGGACATTGCAGCTCTCTGAACAGGGTGATGCCTTCGGACAAGAGTTCAGGCGGGTACTTGCCGCGTTCCGGCAGCGTTGTCAGCGACATGATGGCAGAATCAAGGCTGTCTACCAGGGCTTCAGCTTGCTCAATCCCCGCCGCCCCCAGAAGGTACTCAAAAATAGCCAGTATATCGTTGTCCGCTTCGGGAGAAACATGAACTTTAGCCACGGCGTTCTTTTTCCTCACGGATTCTCTCGCGCAGGCGTTTGAATACCGTCTCGGCGGGAATGCCCTTGCCTTCTTCCATGCTTTTGTTGCCCATAGACAGAATCTTGAGCAGGGCCAAGCTCTCACGCATGTTGTCATAGTCTTTAACGCCCATGAGAACGGCTGAGGCTTCGCCATTTTGTGTTATTACCAGCGGACCGGAGTTGTTTACCTTGTCCAGAACCTTGCCGGTGTTTGCCTTTACATAGCTGATGGGTTTTATGTCTTCACTCAGGCGCATGGTTATTTCTCCCATATGACAATATGTGGTACTAAATTTGAGCTTAATTCAGAACCGCAGGATTGTATAGCCAGAAATACGCATGCACCTGTTCTTCATGCATTCGACAGTTTAACACCAAAACAGCCCCACAAGCGTATAGTGTTTTCGCGTACCTGGCAGA
>JAJDIC010000092.1 GCA_030266525.1 Desulfovibrio sp. OttesenSCG-928-G15
TACCCGCCTTCTGCCGCAAGCTTGTCCATCTTGGTCACGTTGCGCAGCTTGTCTTCCGTAACAATCAGGTCGCCGTTATAGGTAACATTGCCCAGCTTGTATTTCGGGCCTTCATGTACCGGGAAGGTCACGCGAATGCCGTCGTCTTCGTAGTCGATTTTGGGCGGGGCAACGGTAATGTCCATGTAGCCCCGGTCAAGATAATAGGCGTTGATGACGGATGAGTCGCGCTCAATCAACTCTTCCTTCAAAATGCCCTTGCCGGTCATCCAGGAAAGGATGCCGCGTTCGGTCAGCATGAGCTGATCCTTGACATCGCCTTCGTCCAGTTCGGTTATGCCGTCAATCTTGACTTCTTTTATGTACAGCTGCTTACCCTCGGTAATATTGAGGGTAAGATTTGTGGTTCCGTTGGCGCTCGGGGTTTGGGCCGTGTCTATCTTGGCAAGATAGAAGCCCTTTTTGCGATACAACTCCAGAACTTTGGTGATATCGTCCGCAAGTACGCTTTCGCTCAAAACGCTGCCGGTCTTGGTGGCCATGGCAGAGGTAACATCATCTTCATCCAGTTCGTCTGTGCCGTTGACGGTAATGGTGTCTACCTTGGGCCGTTCGACAACCGTATACACGAGGTGCGTACCGTCGGAGCGCTGTTCCGTATTGACAGAAACGTCGCTGAAATAGCCAAGGTCCCAAATCTGTTTGATGTCCTGGTCAATGGAAACTGCGTCAGGCCGGTCGCCCCTGCGGGTGGAGATGCGCATCATGACCACATCCGGGTCCAGCACTTTTGTGCCGCGCACTTCAACTCCGGCAATGCCGCCAGCTTTATGTCCGGCAGCGCGGCCTGTGTGCGCTGCAGCCGGGGCGCTGCCCTCTTCCACGATGGGGTTAATGGGCGGGGCGGGCATTTCGTTGGCAACGGCCCCTGCCAGCTCATCCATGGCGTAGCCCATGTTGGCCTGGCCGCTTTTTTGCTCTACAAACATGGGTTTGGGTGGTTCAGAGGCGTTTGTGCTGACCATGCGGGCGTCTACGCTCATGGCCGAGCCAACCTGGTTGACACTGCCGTAAACAACGTGGCTTGCGCCGGTGGCGGCGGCAAGTTTGCGTATGGCGGCAGCATCAAGGGAAGAAATCTTTTTGGAGGCAAGGGCTTTTTGCATTTCTGCCTGGGAAACAACAGAAACCCCGTGCGCGCCAATACGCCTGGTCAGCATTTCTGTAAATTCGGCGTCGGATGTAGCGTCCGGATTGTCCGCGTGAACCTGGAAGGGCAGCACAAGCACCCGTGAGCCTTTGGCCTTCGCCTTTGCCGCAGTGGCAGGCGAGGCAACCGTCATTCCCCCCGTCAAGAGGAAAAGGGCGAGTGCGACCAGTATCATGCGGTGCGATACTGGTGAAAAATGGCCTTGTTCAGCGCGTCTGCTCATACAGATCTCCGGACTTTAATTCAAAACACCTGCCCATACGATCGGCAAGTTCTGGATTGTGCGTTACTATTATCATCGACATATCATGGTCGGCATTCAACCCGAGCAACAAGTCGGCAACCCTGTTGCCGTTCTTTTCATCCAGGTTTCCCGTAGGCTCGTCAGCCAGAAGCACCTTGGGCTTCAGCACTATGGCCCTGGCTATGGCGGCCCGCTGGCGCTCTCCGCCGGAAAGCTTGCCCACAGAAAAATTTTCCCTCTGGGAAAGGCCCACGCGGCCAAGTACTTCTCGGGCCATCTCCATGGCTTCCTTGCGCGGCGTTCCGCCGATAACGGCCTGCATGGCAACGTTTTCAGCGGTTGTGAATTCCGGCAGCAAGTGGTGCGCCTGAAAAACAAAGCCTATATCCCTGTTGCGTACTGCGGCTTTTTCCGTGGCGTCCATAGCGCCGACATCGCGTCCGCAAAACCATAACTCGCCGGAGCTTTTGTCTGCCAGCGTGCCCAGTATGTGCAGCAGTGTCGATTTGCCGGAGCCGGAAGCTCCCACCACCGCAACAGTTTCTCCCTGCTTTATGTCCAGGGAAACCGAGCGCAGAATGCGTATTTCTTCACCCTGACCGTCAAACTCTTTGCAGAGACTTTTGAGCGAGTACAGCAGAGCGGAAGAATCCGGTAAAAGTGAAGCTCCTGACGCCATGTGTGTCTTGCAATCTCCGCCAACGAAAAAGAGGAATATCCCCTGTAGAACGCCTTCATGTACACCGAAACGCGTCACTGTATCCCGGGACGGTCCCTTTTACAAGTGCGAAGCCTCGAGCAAGGGTGCCGGGATTGCAGGCCGAGAAGCCTACACTTTTTCTAGGCTTTATCTAGAAACTTGGCAAATGTCGATACCTATTGACTATTTTTCGCAAAAAAAATTTCACGCCTCATTTCCCAAAGCGCTAAAAAATTACAAAACACTACGCTCCGTAAGATATAAGCTCGTAACTCGCTAGATTGTCGGGAAGTATTTTTTTTACGAAAAAAAAGAAAAAGGCGACAAAAAATCGCGGCAAGAGAAGTGAGAGGGAACCGGGCTATACAGTGAAGAACAGAATTCTTTCGCCATACAAAGCACAAACACCAGGCCAAAGCATGCCGGATTATCGCCGTCCGGCTACTCACAAAGGGGGACGCGAAGCGATCCTTTTCCCTTGATTTTTCAGCCGTCAGCGCCAGTCGGGAAACGCAACGTTGCCTCAGTCGTGGCGAAGGGCTTCGACGGGCTCCAGGCTGGCTGCTTGTCGCGCGGGATACAGTGTGGCCAGAAAACACAGGACCATTGCGCCGACGCCGGTAAGCACCACGTCCGGCCACTCCAGCAATACCGGAAGATAGTCCAGCGAATACACGCCTTTGGGAAGCTCGATGAATTTATATTTGGTAAGCAGGAAGCTGGTTCCCAGGCCGAAAACATAGCCGAGTGACGTGCCCATGAACCCGATCACCAGTCCCTGGGTAATAAAAATACGCCGAATCATGGCCCTGGTTGCCCCGAGTGACATCATGACCGCGATGTCACGGGTTTTTTCCATAACCAGCATGACCAGTGCAGTAACAATGGAGAAAGAGCCGACCAGCACAACAAGGGTAAGAATAATGGCCATGGCTGCCTTTTCCAGTTTGAGCGCGGCAAAGAGGTTGGCGTTCATTTCCATCCAGGTGTTGGCGTAGAGTGAACTGTCCTGGGCGATTTCCATGGCGTTTGTGATGATTTGAGGTACCTTGTAGACGTCGTCCACGGCCACCTCAATGCCGGACACCACTTTTTCCGTCCAGCCAAGTACTTCTCTGGCGTTATCCAAGGTGGTGAAGGCGAGTGCCGTGTCGTAATCGGAAAGGCCTATGGAAAACAGGCCGACAACCCTGAAAGGCATGATATTGGGGGTAAAGCCGGCAGAAGATTGCTGACCGGAAGGGGCCATCAGGTTTACCCGGCTGCCGAGTTCCACAGAGAGCTTGCGGGCCAGGGCTTCACCGATAATCAGGCCGGGGAGTCCGTCCTCGTTGTTCAGGTCTTCCACCGAGCCTTGGGTGACTTTTTTGAGGCCGCCAAGCACTTGTGGCGCTGTTGCCGGGTCGATGCCGCGCAAATATACGCCGCTGCCGCCCCCATGCCCGGAAATAAGTACGCCGGAATGGATGAAGGGGGTGGCTCCGGTAACGCCCTTGGCCTGGACGAGTTTGTCCACAATGTCGTTGTATTCGAGAATACGCCCGCGGACGCTGTAGATAACGGCGTGAGAAGTCATGCCGATAATCTTGTCGCGCAGATCGGTGGTAAAGCCGTTCATTACGCCCATGACCACAATAAGTGAGGCAACGCCCAGGGCAACTCCGGCGACGGATATCCAGGAAATAACGGAAATGAAGGCTTGACCGCTACGGGCAAAGAGGTAGCGCAGGGCGACGAAGAGTTCAAAACGCATGGGCTGGGCGGACCCTAGCTTTCCGGCTTGAGCAGGGGGAAAAGAATGACTTCGCGGATAGACGGCGAGTTGGTCAGCAGCATGACCAGGCGGTCAATGCCGATCCCCTGCCCGGCAGCGGGAGGCATGCCGTACTCCAGGGCCCGCAGGTAGTCTTCATCCATGGAATGGGCTTCTTCGTCCCCGGCTGTGCGCTCTGCGACCTGTTCTTCAAAGCGCATGCGCTGATCGGCAGGGTCGTTCAGTTCGGAAAAGGCGTTGGATAGTTCCCGGCCCGCGATGAACAGTTCGTACCTGTCCGTCACATCGGGGTTTTCTTCGTTACGCCTGGACAGTGGAGAAATTTCCGTGGGGTAGTGGTAGATGAAATGCGGCTGGATGAGTTTTGGCTCCACATCCAGATCAAACAGCTTGGCCTGTAGCTTGCCCAGCTTTTCTCCGGCAATCACTTTTTCGCCGCGCTGACGTATATAGCGGCTCAGGGCTTCGGAATCCCAATAAAAGTCCGGTTTGTGGCCGCCTATTTCTTCCAGCGAACCGAAAAAGCTCAGTCGCTTCCATGTTCCGGGAGTAAGGTCTATTTCGTATTCCTGATACTGGATGACGTGTGTGCCGCATACAGAAAGCGCAAGATGGCCGATCAGTCGCTCGGTCAGGTCCATGAGGTCTGTGTAGGTGGCATAGGCCCAGTAAAATTCACACATGGTAAATTCCGGGTTGTGCCTGACTGAAATGCCTTCGTTACGAAAGTTGCGGTTAATCTCAAAAACTTTTTCAAACCCCCCCACCAGTAGGCGCTTAAGATACAACTCCGGGGCAATGCGCATGTACAGGCGCATATCCAGGGCATTGTGGTGGGTGGTAAAGGGCTTTGCGGCAGCGCCGCCGGGAATGGGTTGCAGCATGGGGGTTTCTACTTCCAGAAACCCTTCCTGCTCCATGAACATGCGAAATTCGCGCATGATTTTTATGCGCTTGGCGAAAATATCGCGCGTGCGTTCCGTGACTATCAGGTCGACATAGCGTTGCCTGTAGCGGGTTTCCACGTCTTTCAGGCCGTGATATTTTTCCGGCAGGGGGCGAATGGACTTGGTCAGGAGCTTGAGGAAGTGACATTCAAGGGTAAGCTCGTCAGTCTTGGTACGAAACAGCTTGCCGCGCACGCCGACAATGTCGCCCGTGTCCAGCTTGCGGAAAGTGGCGTAGTCGTTTTCGCCGAGTATTTCCTTTGCGGCGTAGCACTGAATCCGACCGGTCGCATCCATGAGGTGGAAAAAGGCGACCTTGCCGAATGAGCGAAGAGAGACAATACGCCCGGCAAGCGAAAATTCCTTTCCTTCTGCTTCCAGTGCTTCCGAGAGCTTGCTCTCGTTGTTTGCCATCACGGCAGCGGCATCGTCGGTTTTGACAAAGCCGTTGGCATAGAGGCTCGACCCGGAGTCGAGAATTTCGCAGGATTTGACAACGCGGTTTTTGACCACTTCATTCAATTCGTCGCGCGAGGCAAGAGCCTCCAGCATGGGCATGAAGTAGCAAACCTGCGCGGATTTGCTGCCTATCTTGACTGCGGGCTTTTTGGGGGCATTGCCGCCCCGTTGCCCTTGGCCGGGCTGGGGCGGTCTGCCGGGCTGTTGCGGATGATCAGATGAGCTCAAAACAGGCACTCCGTGGAAGCGGGAAAATGTAATCCGCTAGCCGTATGCCAAATACGAACGCCAGTCAAGAAAAGTCAGATAGATCAGAGCGTATTCTTTATCCGACTGCCGTATGACAGGCGGATAAAGAATACCTGCCGGAGTGGCAGCCCTTGTCTTCCGTACTATTCCAGCGTTGTACGGCTGATTATTTCGTCCTGCACGTCCTTGCACAGCTCTACAAAAAAAGCGCTGTACCCCGCCACGCGCACTATAAGATCCCGGTGTTGTTCCGGGTTTTTCTGCGCTTTGAGCAGGGTTTCACGGTCAACGCAGTTGAACTGCATCTGGGCGTTGCCAAGAACAGAGGCGGTTCGCAGCAGGCTGGTCCAGCCTGCGCGGCCTTCGGGGGTGTCCAGCGCGCGACTGGCCAGTTTGAAGTTGTGGGCCAGGCCAAGGCTCATGGATTCCACATTGATCTTGGACACGGATTTGATGATAGCTGTCGGGCCTTTGCGGTCGGCCCCCTGAGACGGGCTCATGGCGTCGGACAGCGGCGCTTTGGCGTAACGCCCGTCCGGGCTTGCGCCGATCATCTGACCGAGCGGCGTGTTGAACGATTGGGACAGGGTGCCGTGAATGTGGCGAGCGTACAGCGATTTGTGGCGGTTGAAGGCGCGCTCGGTGTAATCCACAATATCCTTGGCGATGCAATCAACATAATCCATGTCATTGCCGAATTTGGGCGCGGCCACGCAGTCCTTGCGTATTGCGTCAAACCCTTGCCAGTTGGCGTCCATGGCCTGTTTCAGCTCCAGCAGGGTGTATTTCTTGTCATCGTAAACCAGTTTTTTTATGGCGGCCATGCTGTCCGCGTAGGTGGCCAGCCCGGCGAAAATGGTTCCTGGCCCTTCGTACAGAACCGCGCCGCCCGCTGTGACATCCTTGCCGCTTTGCATACAGCCATCCACAAACAGCGACATATACGGCGTCGGGGTCATTTCGCGCACCGTTTTTTGAATGATAACAGACCCGCGGGCAGTCAGCGCCGCGATGTGCTCTACCTGGCATTTCACCGCTGCCGCAAAGTCTTCGTATGTTTTAAGGCGGGCAAGGTCGCCGGTATCAACGCCCTGTTTGCTGCCGTATGAGGGCAAAAGACCCCGGTGAAACACAAGCTCGATGGCAATCGGCCACTGGGTGAAGCCGCCCACCGTCCACTGGTGAATTCGCCCGGACTTTTGCGGTTCAACGCATCCCATCAGGCAATAGTCGCGGGCGTCATCAAAATCAAAGCCCTTGCGGAGCATCATCCGAATGTGGGCATCGTCAAAATGGCAGGCGGGCATGCCCGCTCCGGCGTGTATGACGTCCAGTATTTTTTCCAGATACTGCGCGGGAGACTGGTTGTGTATCCGGCAGGCAAGCGAGGGTTGGTACATCTGCACCTTTTCCACCGCATCCATTATGAGGTAGGTCAGCGCATTGGTGGCATCGCCCCCCTCGCGCTTCACTCCGCCGACGCACATGTTGATGAACGGCATGTACCCGGCAAAATAGGTGGCGGTAGCTTGTGGCGTATACCAGATCATTTCCGAGCATTTGATGATGAAGCAGCCCATCAGCTCAAAAGCTTGCTGCTCGTCAAGGCGCTTTGC
>JAJDIC010000093.1 GCA_030266525.1 Desulfovibrio sp. OttesenSCG-928-G15
TCACAATGAGGACTGTCTGATGAAACTCTTTGAATTCCAGGCAAAACAGGCTTTTGCAGAGAGCGGTATACCCGTTCCGAAAAGCGTTCTTGCCACTACTGTGGACGAAGTGACCAAAGCCGCCGGAGAAACCGGTTACCCCTGTGTGCTTAAATCGCAGGTTCTGCGCGGCGGGCGCGGCAAGGCCGGACTTATCCAGGTAGTGAGAAACGAGCAGGAAGCAAAAGACAAGGCCGCGGCCCTGTTTGCTTCCGAGCACAACGTGTTCCGCATACTGGTTGAAGAAGCCGTAAGTATTGCCCGCGAAATATATATGGCCATTACCCTGGACCCGGTTTCCGCCCAGGCCCTGATCATTGCCAGTGCCGAAGGCGGGGTGGAAATTGAAACCCTGGCTGTGGAAGCCCCGGACAAGCTGGTGCAGGTGCGGGTGGACCTTGACTGGGGGCTCATGCCGCACCATGTGCGCGAAGTCGCTTTCGGGCTGGGCCTTGAGGGTGAAACAGCCAAGGCTGTGAGCGAGATCTTGAAGAATCTGTACAAGGTATTTCGCAAGTTCGGGGCCGAGCTGGCCGAAATAAACCCGCTGTTCATCACCACGGACGGCGCGGTCATAGCCGGGGACGGCAAGCTGATTACCGACGACAATCTCGGCTCTGCCGACTACCCGATTACCCGCGACTACTATGACACGGATACCGAATACGAGGCCGCCCTTGAGGGTATTCCCTACTTGCAGTTCGACGGGGATATTTCGCTGATGTGCGCGGGCGCGGGCCTTACCACCACCGTGTTTGACCTTATCAACTACGCTGGCGGAACGGTTGCAAACTACCTGGAATTTGGCGGTCCCAACTACAAAAAAGCCCGTGAGGCCATGCAGCTTTGCCTGAAAAACAAGTGCAAGGTCATTCTCGTGGTCACTTTCGGCACTATTGCCAGGGCGGATGTCATGGCCCAAGGCCTGGTGGACGCCATGAACGAGCTTAAGCCCGATGTTCCCATTGTCACCTGCATTCGGGGCACAAACGAGGAAGAAGCCTTCGCCATATTGCAAGGTGTCGGCCTGAAGCCTTTGAGTGAAACCGAAGACGCGGTGCAGCGCGCCGTGGATATCGCTGCCGGGAGGCTGTAGCAATGAGTATTTTTATCGACCAGACCACAACCGTGGAAGTACAGGGCGCGACCGGCAAGGAAGGAAGCTTCTGGCTCAAGCATATGAAAGAGATGGGCACGAAGGTTGTGTACGGGGTAACGCCCGGCAAGGAAGGGCAGGATGTGGACGGTGTGCCCGTGTATCATTCTGTACTGCGCGGTTTAAAGAACCACCCGGCAGAACTGGCTATGCTTTTTGTGCCCCCGCGTTTTACCAAGGACGCCGTCTTTGAGGCCCTGGACGCAGGCATCAAGAAAATCGTCACCATAGCAGACGGTATTCCCCTGCACGACTGCATCCAGATTCGTCGGGCAGCCTTGTCTTGCGGGGCTATGGTGGTGGGCGGCAACAGTTCCGGGGTGGTTTCTCCCGGTAAGGCCATGGCCGGATTCATTCCTTACTGGATTCAGCGCGTGTACAAACCCGGCAATATCGGGGTGATGACCCGCAGCGGCTCACTGACCAACGAGGTCACAGCCGAAGTGGTGAAGGGCGGTTTCGGCGTATCCACCCTGCTCGGCGTTGGCGGCGACACAACCCCCGGCACGCGCTTTGCGGAGCTTTTACCCTTGTTTGAGCAAGACCCGGAAACCAAAGCCGTGGTGATTATTGGCGAAATTGGCGGCTCCATGGAAGAGGAAGTGGCTGAGGCAATGGAAGCCAGGCTGTTTACCAAGCCCCTGGTGGCGTTTATTGGCGGGCGTACAGCCCCTGAGGGCAAGCGCATGGGCCATGCCGGGGCCATTGTTTCCGGCGGGCGGGGCACCGCAAGCGGGAAAGTGCAGGCCCTTGAAAAGGCCGGGGCGCTTACCGCCGCCAAGCCGAGCCAGGTTGGCGGCCTGCTGCGGCAGGCGCTTGGCCTGTAGTACGCTGATCGGTTTTTGCACCGCCTTTGCAAATTCGCAGGGCGGTGCGGCAGGGCGGCTTGCTGCTGCCGGGGAAGACACAAAACGCGGGTCCTGCGCGAGCGGGACGCAATATAACAAAGCGAGTAAACTCCATGCGAGATAGTGAAAAAAATCACAAGCAGTGCGTTTTCTGATTTTTCTCACTCGAAAATCTGGCGGCAGTACGCGGGAGGTTCTGTAGTATGTTGGAAATATTAAATAATTTCAGTAATCTGTTTACTATTGGCAATCTGCTGGTACTGCTGCTGGGGTCTGTGGGCGGAATTTTCTTCGGTGCCATGCCGGGGCTTAGTCCGACCATGGCCGTGGCCCTGCTTGTGCCGTTCACTTTTTATATGGACGCGGCTACCGGCCTGCTTCTGCTCGGCGCGGTATATACCTCTGCCGTGGCAGGCGGGGCCATTACGGCCATTTTGATCAACATTCCCGGCGCTCCGGCCAGTATAGCCACTATGTTTGACGGCGCGCCCATGGCAAAAAAAGGGCAGGGGCAGCAGGCCCTGTATATAGCCTTCTTTTCTTCGCTTATCGGCGGTCTGGTCGGCGTTATCGCGCTGCTTTTCTTCACGCCGCCCCTTGCCGCGCTAGCCATGGAATTCGGTCCGGCGGAGCTTTTCTGGATAACCGTGTTCGGCATTACGGTTATTGCCGGTCTGTCCGGCGGTATGCTGATCAAGGGCCTGTTCGGGGGCATGCTCGGCATGCTGATCAGCACCATCGGTGAAAGCCCCATGCTGGGCGAGCCGCGTTTTGTAATTCATGACGTGTTTATCAGTGGCATTGCCATTGTTCCCGCCCTTATCGGCCTGTTCGCCATTCCCCAGATCCTTACTCTGGTCGAAGAAGTGCACTTGAAGGCCACACAGGCCAAATACGAGCCGCAGCCCGGAATTCTTTTAAGCACCATCAAAACGTGTCTCAGCTTTGTCAAAACCAATATCATCGGCAGTATAATAGGCACCATTATCGGTATTATCCCGGGTGCGGGCGGTCAGGTGGCCGGGCTTATCAGCTATGACCAGGTGAAAAAGACCGCCAGCAACCCGCAGGACTTCGGACAGGGCAACCCCGAAGGCGTGGCCGCTTCCGAAGTGGCTAACAGCGCCACCGTAGGCGCGGCAATGATTCCTCTGCTCACCCTGGGTATTCCGGGCAGCCCCACGGCGGCGGTGCTTTTGGGCGGGCTGCTGATCCACGGCCTGTTCCCCGGACCGGACCTTTTCGACCCGGATAAATATGCCAGCGTCACCTACACCTTTATCGGCGGCATGTTTCTGGCCCAGTTCTTCATGTGCGCTCTCGGCTTCTTCTTCTCGCGCTATTCGCATTCGATCATGAACATCTCCAACCTGATGATGGCCGGCTCGGTAACCGTTCTGGCGGTATTTGGCACCTATTGCGTAAGCAACAGTGTTGATGACGTGATCATCATGTTCCTGCTCGGTCTTGGCATGTATGTCGGCAGCAAGCTGGGCTTTCCGTCCGCACCTGTGGTGCTGGGCATCATTCTCGGCCCGATTGCGGAAGAAAACTTCCTGCGCGGCAAGATGATTGCGGAAACCGATGTGGGCGTTTTCAACTATTTCTTCACCGGCAACATGAATATGATCCTCCTGGGCCTGTGCGCGTTTTCCATCCTTTGGGGCGTATGGAGCGAATACAGGGTCTGGCGCAAACACAGGGCAGCCTGTCCGGCGTAAAGGAGAACGACATGACAGACAAAAAAGAATGGATAAGCATTGCCCTTATGGTCGTTTCGGCCCTGGTGTTCTACTACCTGATGCAGGACTACGAGCACAACGCCATCCTCTTTCCAAGGATGATGGTGATCATCATGCTCTGCCTTGCCGGCTGCAAGGCCATGGGCGAGCTTGTCCTGGCCAGAACGGCAAGCCGGGAAGGGCAAAGCGGCGAGAAATATCCTTTACCCCGCGTACTCTTCGTGCTGGCGGCCATGGTGGTGTACATCATGGTGCTGGAAGACGTGGGCTTTTACACATCGGCCTTCCTGTTTTTCTTCATCGTCACCCTGGTCATTCAACCTTTTGAGCGCACCCCAAGGGTTGTCGCCATGCGTTTTGCCACCTGTTTCGGCTTCATCCTGTTCCTGTACATGCTTTTCGGCGTCCTGCTGAAAGTGCAGTTGCCCAGGGGAATATTGGTCTGAGCCGCGCGGAGTATCGGAAAATATACCGGAATATGCTGTTCCGGTATGGGGAATAAACGTGATTTTCACAAAAACAGCAAACTGCTTCAGGAGACAGTATGAAAAAGCTCACTGCTCTTTGCGTCATGGCCCTGCTTGGCTCCATTTTTCTCAGCGCTCCGGTTTTGGCCGCTGACTGGAAACCCGAATCCCCAATCAGCCTTGTGGTGTGCTACACGCCGGGGGGAGCAACAGACTTCCAGGCACGTATCGTCAGTATGCCCGCCGGTGAAGAACGCTATTTCGGCCAGCCCATTGTTGTGCTGAACAAGCCCGGTGCGGGCGGCATGACCGGCTGGAACTGGATGACCGAGCGCGGCAGCAAGGACGGCCTGACGGTTACCGCCTACAACATGCCCCACCTGGCCGCCCAGTCCATAGTCCAGAAAAGCGCGAAGTTTACGGTGGATTCCTTTGAACCCATAGCCAACTGGGGGGCAGACCCGGCAGTGCTTATCGTGCCCGCCGACAGCCCCTTCAAGACCGTTGACGACCTCGTCAAGTACGGCAAGGAAAACCCCGGAAAAATCACCCTGAACGGTGCCGGTTTGTATGTGGGCCACCACATTGCCATGCTGCAACTTGAAAAGGCCGCCGGCATTACCATTACCTACATCCCTGAAAAGGGCGGTACGGACGCCTTTCAAAACGTGTATTCCGGCAAGGTCCTTTGCGGCTTCAACAACCTGGCTGACGCCTGGCGCAACAAGAGCCGCCTGAGAATTCTGGCCATTGCGGACAACCAGCGCCACGACTTTTTGCCTGACGTGCCCACCTTCAAGGAGCTGGGGTACGACATTGACGACGCCAGCGTGAACTTCCGCGGTTTCGCCCTGCCCAAGGGCACCCCGCAGGACGTTGTAGACAAGTACGCCAAGGTGGTTCCCGAAATGTTCAACGACAAGATGGTTGTGAACAAGATGAAGGAAAGTGGCAGCCCGCTTCGGGTCATGAATCGCGAAGAAGCCATTGCCCTCTTCAAGGCCCAGGAAGGCAAGTTGAAGGCTCTGTTGCAAAAGTAATACTCAAGAACTCCCCTTAACAACGGGCCGGGAAGCATACCCCGGCCCGTTTTGCGTACCCGGTTATCGGGTGGTTTGACCATCGGGCGAGCCTGGCTGTTTTGCCCGCCAAGGCTCGTTGTACAGGCACCCCTGTGCATGCCGGGGTCTCTCTACTTTGACTTGCAGCAAACCGGATTTGTACGTATTATATGTAAATTATTAATGGTATTGCTGCATGTGCCTTTTACTCCACATGCTCCGAGTATGGTATGCCCGGCAGGAACAACAGTTTTGAAGCGGATCCGGATTTTCTTGACCTGGTGTTGAACAGTCTTACCACCGGCATCTTTGTTTGCGACAATAATTTTATTGTCCGCTACATCAATCAGGCCTATGCCGACTACCTCGGCATGTCACGCGAAGCCGTTCTCGGCAGACCAATCACCGATTTCATACCGGACAGCCGCGCCCCTGTGGTCACCACCACCGGCCTGCCGGAAATGGGCAACATACGCACCCTCAAGAGCCAGGAGGGCGAGCGGGTCATTGTTGTCAACCGTCTGCCGCTCAAGCGCGGGTCAGATACCATAGGCATGCTCTCTCAAACGCTGTTCGGCTCTCGGGAAGAGTTTGACGCAGTCACCAAGCGTATAGAATACCTGGACAAAAAAGTCGCTTCCTACGCAAGGCGGATCAAAAGCGCCCTGTCTCCGCATTATTCCCTGCAATCCATTACAGGGGAAAGCGAGGCGATACAGCGCTTTCGTTCACACCTGCAACGCTTTGCAGCCACAAACTCCCCGGTGCTCATCCTCGGCGCGACAGGCACCGGCAAGGAACTGGCAGCCAGCGCCATTCACTGTGAAAGTGAGTGCAGCGAAGGTCCCTTTGTCAGCATCAACTGCGCAGCCATTCCCAAGGAATTGTTCGAGTCGGAACTGTTTGGCTATGCGCCCGGGGCTTTTTCCGGGGCGCACAAGGACGGCAAGGTCGGCCAGCTGGAACTCGCCGACCGGGGAACGCTGTTTCTGGACGAGGTGGGCGATACGCCGTTGCCCGCCCAGGCCAAGCTTTTGCGGGTGCTGGAAAACTGCACCCTGTACCGGCTTGGCTCCACCCAGCCGCGCACGGTGGATTTTCGCCTGATTGCCGCCACCAACAGGGACCTTCGGGCCATGATAGCGGAAGGCTCGTTTCGGGAAGACCTGTATTATCGCCTCAGTTCGTTAATTCTGACCGTGCCGTCATTGCACGAGCGCGCCGAAGATATTCCCGTCCTGGTCCGGCATCTGCTTGAACGCATGGGGCGCGATGATGTGGGCGTTACCGAAAGCGCCATGCGGGCCATGACTACCTATTGCTGGCCGGGTAATATCCGGGAGCTGCGCAACGTTCTGACCAGCGCTCTCAGCCTGTGCCGCAACAAGCTGATCGATATGGGCGATTTGCCGCCGGAATTGCTTTCCGACTACGGCTCGTGCCAGCCGGGTCATGTCGCCGGGCAATACGCGGGCAGTCAGAGTACCCCGGAAGCGCCGTCTGCCGCCGCTTCCCCCGCCGGGGCCATTGCCAGCCTGCCTTCCATGCTGGCAAACAACGAACTGCGCCTGATTATCCTGACCCTGCAAGAACACAACTGGAACGTAGCCAAATCTGCCCGCGCCCTGGGCATCGCCAGGGCCACTCTTTACGAAAAGCTCAAGAAATACGGGATATCACGCGATAACTGCGCGCGCCTCCTTTGAAAACCTTGTCTTTTTCCGTGTTGCGCTGCCTGCGGTGGGCGGTGATGAGAGAAAGGGGGGGGCGCTAGTGGGCATGTGGAAGGGTTTTCTTCCTGCATTTGCAAATGCATCATATCCCTAGGCGAGGGTTCTGATCAGGTTTTCACCCAGCTCCAGGCAATGGGT
>JAJDIC010000094.1 GCA_030266525.1 Desulfovibrio sp. OttesenSCG-928-G15
TTACGCGCCTTGCTTGCGGCGCAGCTTACGCAGGCGGCACCATATGGCTGCTTTGGTCTTGCCCAAAGAGGTTGCTATTTCTGCCACCCTCTTGCCTTCTTGGACCATGCGCAGTAGCGCGGCATCCTCTTCCTTGGTCCAAAGTCTTGACCGCAACCCGCGCAACTCGCGCTGCAAACTCACGGCAGAATATGACCTTCCCGGCCCATTGGGATTGTCGCGCCACCAGCAGCAATTATCTACATACCAGTTAAGCCCCATCTCGGCGCGTAATCGCTTGATAGTATTGCGCCCCACTGGGAGGGCTGCGTCTTTTGGCGAGAGCCTTATGCTATCCAGATAATCAGCCACCTCGCCGGTAAGTATAGCTTTCGGGCCACCACCGCCAGGACCTCTTGGGCGGTCCACTGGCCAGCCGAGCAACACATCAAAGCCGTGGGCTGTTGGGCGTCGCTCGCGCACATCATATCGGTTGCCGTGTATGTCTTCGGCGCTGCCAATTACGGTTGTGGTGCGGGCCATTGCGTCACTCCCCGCCCCCAACGTCCCGCTGTACAATCCGGTTAAAATAATCTGACAAGCTCTGCCCGCTGACGGCTATTTTTGCCCGTACTGCATCGTCCAGATCAGGGTGGATATACACGGTAAGGCGCTTGTAGTTCTGGCGGTCAGTTGTTGGGCGGCCAGGGCGGCGCTTTTGTATGGCTGTTTGGGCGTCTGTTACCATGCTTGCCCATCCATAATTATGCGCACAATTTCAGCCTCAAGCTCGGCTTGGGTAAAGCTTTCGCCCTCTGCATACGCTGCCGTGTCGGCAAAGCAATCGGACAGGTGAGAGGCATTGCGGCGATAGAGGTCGCGCTGCGCGGCAAGCCATGCGTCACGGCCAAGGGCTTGTTGGTTAATGGTGTCGTCAATGTAGTCGTTGGCTATGGTGGTCAGTGTGGCGTTTGTCATTTTCTCTCTCTTATTCTTCTTCAAGCAAGGTTACTGATACCACGTTGTCGGAGTTAGCTTCAAAAAACACTGCTCCGTTTTCCCAAGCAATACCATCGTAATTGTCGTAAAAGTCTGTGTTTTCATAAAGATAATCTACAAACTCAACATTATCCCATGCGCCAGCTGTGTTTACTATTTCGCTGGGCATAAGCAGGCTTTGGATTTCTTCGGCGCTAACGGCTTCCGCGTCAAAATCTTCGCCGTTGTATTCGCACAGCCAGTCAACGAGGTGTCCGGCTAGTTCTGGGGTTATTTCCGTGAGTGTACGGCTTGTGGCTTGCATGATGCGCTGATAGTTTCCGTAGTGACGGGAGTCATCAGCATTGGCAGCGCAAAAAATAATTTCTTCGTTCAGTTCGGCTTCGTTGCGGCGGTAGTTGTAATATTGCGTTGTCATGGTGCTTTCTCCCTCTCGTTGATTTAAATATATGCCACCCCGTATTTATTGTCAATAAAAAACGTCAGAAATTAAAATAAAATGTGTCGCACAAAAAAACCTCCGAGGGTTTGTCTGGCGGTTGTTTTGGGGCTTGAGCGGGGGGGGGCGAGGCGGAATAGTTTGTGGTTCGATTTGCGGTTCGATTTTGTACGCAGTAGTCCTATGAAGAGGAAGGGAACGTTCATTTTGCGCTCTTGCAGTAAACGCCAATAACGCCTCAGAATAGGCTTAAATCGACTCGAAATCGAGTTAGCACAGAGATGTGCTACGTGGGTTCGAATCCCACCCTCTCCGCCAGAATTTTCTTTCAAAGAAGGCCTTCAACGTCCAGAAAACGTTGAAGGCCTTCTTTTCTTGATATTTTTATTTACTAAAGTTCGAATACAAACATATGTTTCGACTTTCTGGACCACTCTTCCAGCCGGCTCTTCAATTATTCTAGAAACACCAGTCACAACACTTGAGATAATTTCATTTTATTTCGATAGTTGCCACATCATAAATTGAATGACGAGCAAAGGGCTCTATTGACAGACCTCCTGTTGGTATATATTTTTAATATATACCAACAGGAGGTCACCATGCAGCAAGCCAAGCTATTCCAAAACGGTCAGAGCCAAGCGGTTCGGCTACCCAAAGAATTCCGCTTTGAGGGCGACAGCGTTGCCATTAAACGCGTAGGCAAGGCGGTTGTGCTTCTGCCGTACAATGAGCCGTGGGATACCCTTCTGGACTCCCTTTCCATGTTTTCATCCGATTTTATGGACGAGCGCGTTCAGCCGCCTGTGGATGTTCGGGAGGACTTTTGATGCGCGTTCTTCTGGACACGAATATTTGCATCTACATGATTAAGAACAAGCCGCCGGAAGTGCGTAAGCACTTTGAGCAGTTTGTGCCGGGGGATATTGCCATATCCTCGATTACCGTTGCCGAACTTCAATATGGGGTTGAGAAAAGTGCGGCTAGGGAAAAGAACGCCTTGGCCCTAGAAGCCTTTCTTTTGCCGCTGGAGATCGCCTCGTTCGACACAGAATCAGCCCTCGTTTATGGTAAAATCAGAGCGGAACTGGAGCGCCAAGGCAAGCCCATCGGCAGCATGGACATGCTGATTGCCGCCCAAGCCATAGCGCAGGATTTCACGCTTATCACGCATAACCTGAAAGAGTTTGATCGGGTTTCCGGCCTCCGGTGCGAAACGTGGGTTAATTCATAGCCAGTGCGTCCGGTCAATTTGAATCCCTGTTTGTCCATCCAATTGAAATTTTCACGATGTGCATAAACTTGTGCATAAAAAACACATTTTACGCCAAGCATAAAAACAATTATCAATTAATTATAATTAGTTATCGATTTGCGTTCTAAGTCCACCCTCTCCGCCATTTTTTAATGCAGCGAGATTTTTCAAAGGCCGGAAAGTACTGAAAAACAGTAACTTTTCGGCCTTTGCTTATCCCCGCGAACACTGGTAGGAAACAGTGCGGCAGAAATCAGAATATTGGTATCGATCAAGCACCGCATTACTCATTGTCCTCAGCCCGCATGTCCATAACCAGCTTCGTCACATCGTCATCCGAACGCAAACCGGCTTTTTCCGCTTCGCCTTCCATAGCTGTTTGCAGCATTTTCATGGCGTACACGGCAGAATTCATCATGATAACCTGGTCGTCCTGCCGGATGAACGTAACGCGATCACCGGTCTGAACGCCCAAGGCTTCCCGAATATCCTTAGGGAGCGTGATCTGCCCTTTCGCCATGACCTTGGCGTTATCAACAAGAATGTTTTGCATGCTGCCTGCCTCCTTGGTAAAGCTTAAATAAAACCCTACTTACCCTGAAAGTAGGGTAAGTCCCATCGAGCAGAATAGCAAGGGGCAATAGAAACTCAAAACGGCCTGTTAGCTTTTCACGAAAACCTCAGGCGCACACGTTTCCGCAAGCGCCTGAGGTTGGGATTATTCGTTGGCTATCTTCATTATAGCCAGGAAAGCCTCAATACTTTCCTGGACAGACAGCGTGGCGGAAGCCAAGGCTTGATACTTTGGGGGATTCGGAAACGAATGATCCGATCGGATACGCCCCAATTCTTCTTCGCAATAAAACAAACGTCAACCCAATGAATTTATTAGCTTGTTTTTCAAACTCTTCGAACGCCATATGCTTATTTGTTCGTTTAGCCATTTCCAAACTTCTTGAAGGTTGGAGCAAGCCGCATATGGCGTGCATGCCACGGTTTTTGCCGTCCTTACTCCTGAAGACGTCAGCGAAGACTCGCCCAAGAGGGTATAGGCCTATCCTGTCTCCTTGGGGCGCTGTTCACAAAAGGCATCGGATGCATACGCATGCGGTATGCCAATATGAACGCTTTGCTGTGCGCAGCAGCTTGGACGGTATTTTGTTACACAATCAGTTAACAACTTCAGTCATTGTCACCTGCCCGTTTAGGGTTCCAGGGGGGGGGGCCACTATCTATGCTAACGGTTTGAGGGGAATGAAAATTTCTGAAAGCAGTTCTTCCGGGGGCGTATTTGTCGGGTCATTATAATAGGCTTCAAATCCTACGCTGTCTCCCGGCTCCCTGCCGCTTTGCGGCAGCCATTCGCCAAATAGTGAGCGGTAAACCGGATGCAGCAGGCTGTACGGGCCTTTGATCAGCACGCAGGCGTATTCACCGCCGTTGCCTATATGTTTGGTAAGCAGTTCGGTAGTTTGTAGCAGTTTGGCGAGCGCGGGCGTGTTCTCATCAACGCCCTCGGGGAGAGTAACGCAGACATCCATGCGGCACTTTTCAACAGGAGTCGAGTCGGGGTCATCATAAGAAACAGCGTATGCTGGGGAGTTTTGTGCAATAAGGCCCGCAGGCCCCAAAAGGCCACACAAACGCCCCCAGGCGTGGCCGCAGGCATCATAAGGGCCGGTGTGGCGTAATGCGGCAACCAAAATCGGCTTGCATACTTTCACTTTCACATCCACTGGAAAAACCTCCGGATTAGTATGGTAAAAAGGGTATCGCGCAACATCCGCCTTCATCGAGAACGCATGGGAACCGCCATTTTTACGATATTGCGATGGAGAGACGCCAAAAGCGGAACGAAAAGCGCGAGTAAAGGCTTCCGGGCTTTCATAGCCAGCATCCAATGCAATAGCGGTAATGGAGTTCCGCGAGTAAGACACATCTTGCGCGGCCTTTTGCAACGCCAACCTGCGAATGTAAGCCGCCACACTTTCGCCAACCAGACTTTTGAATATCCGGTGAAAATGGAAGGGGGAAAAGTGAGCAATGCCCGCCAATTCTTCGAGTGTTGGCAAAGGGTCAAGGTGCTTTTCAATGTGCAGTAACACCCGCTGTATTCTTTTTGAGTATGTGTTGTTGCTCATGTTCCCCTTTTACAGCTTGCCGTTTGAAGTTTCCTGACTATTTTTGCTAAATTTGAACGATGGCGTTCAGGTTTGTGGCATACCGTGTATGAACTGACAAGTGATGATACCGGCGAACCAGTACAGCGCTTGAACATCTGCCGCACGCAACCTGTCGATACCATTCTGGCTTGCCCCGACAAGAAATATTGCTTACGGCACCTTTCGGGAAAACGGCAATTGCTTACAAGGCTATAGGGGCTAAATGAACAATCATCCGCTAATATCGTCACTCCATGGCGGCAAGCGTTGGTCAACGGATCGGGCGCAGTTGGCTGCGGAGACAGTTTTGCACGACCCCGGTCTGTTTGAGGTTTTGTTCAACGGACTGACGCTTGACGAACCACTGGCCCACATACCTACCTTCCTGTCACTCACCTGAGAGTTTTGCGACTTTCAACGATATCTACCGGAAGAAATGTTCTGTCTCTGTGAAGAGAAGCGTACAACGTCTCCGTGATTGGGCGGGGGAGTTTCTTCATTGTGAAGCGGCACCCCAAAATGAAATTGTTCTAGAGAAATAGGCAGGAAATAAAGAGAAATACCCTATCGCTCGCACCGCACAGCGGGTACATTTTATTCAAGAATTCACTCCCTGGAGGAAACAATGAAAAAACCGCTTTCCACCCTCTGTGCAATCCTGATCACGGCCCTGCTCTCAACGGGGACATATCCGGGCAATGCGCTTTCGGCGCAAAGCCAGGCTCCAAAAGCCATAACCCTGAAAACCATGGGCAGCCTGTTTTTTGGCGGAGCAGTAGAAAAAGCCGATAACGGCGACACCTTCCACGGCGACCATGGTTACGCGCAGTATTACATTCCGCAAAACGCCCGTCAGTACCCGTTGATCATGTGGCACGGCATGGGGCAATCCGGCAGAAGCTGGGAATCCACTCCGGACGGGCGCGAGGGCTTTCAGGCCATCCTCACCCGGCACGATTGGCCGGTGTATATCATTGACCAGCCGCGCAGGGGCCGGGCCGGATACACCAAGGTCCCTGCCGACGATCCCGGCGCCGTGCCCACCACAGCGCGGGAAGGCGGCGTCTGGAGCGCCTTCAGAAACGGCGAATGGGAGCCCGGGCAAAACGCCTCCCTGAACCCCAATGGACAGTTTCCCGCCGACCCCGCATCCATCGAGCAGTTTTTCAGACAGCAAACACCCAACACGGGCGAAGAGCCAAGAACTAACGAACACCGCGCCTTTATGGGCAAGACTATGTCCGCACTACTCGACCAGACCGGACCCTCCGTCCTGATCACCCATTCCAACAGCGGACAATACGGCTGGTTCACGGCCATGTCGGCTCCGGACAAGGTCAAGGCCGTGGTCGCGTATGAACCAGGGCAGCTTGCCTTTCCTGAAGGGGAAAGACTGGCGGATGTGCCTTTCAGGAACGAGCTTGCCGGAGAAAGGCTACAACCCATTTTCGTATCGCCAGAAGAGTTTCGCCAGCTGACCAAAATGCCGATTCACGTCATTTATGGCGACAACATCAGCTCTGAACTGAGCGACATTTTCAACGTCGAAGTATGGCGCATGTCCCTTGCCCGCGCCAGGCAATTTGTTGACACGGTGAACAAATACGGCGGTGACGCCACCCTGTCCGTGCTTCCGGAAATCGGCATCAAGGGCAACACCCACGCCCCCTTTGCCGACCTGAACAACCAGGAAATAGCCGCCCATCTTGAAAACTGGTTACAGACAAAAGGCCTGGACGCAAGCACGCAGCCTCACCTGGGGCCGCAAAGAAAATCCGCCTCACTCACCATTCCCCTGACCCGTTAGCACTCAACAGGAGAACCGCAATGTCCATAACAAAGATATCCATTCTGCTCTGTTTTTGCCTGTCGGCAATCGTTGCTACTGT
Organism: Desulfovibrio sp. OttesenSCG-928-G15; assembly: GCA_030266525.1. Next base: position 6,724 of record JAJDIC010000094.1, read on the forward strand.
GAGCGCCCACGCAGCGCAACCAGCCTCCCCGGAGCTTAGTCCGGCGCAACGAGGAATAATACCTATTGCCGGCTTTGCCGCCCAGGGAAATATGCCCAGGCTGAGAACAGCTCTTAACGAGGGACTCGACGCCGGGTTGACTATCAATGAAATAAAGCAGGTACTCGTTCAGATGTACGCATATTGCGGTTTTCCGCGCAGTCTCAACGCCCTCGCGCTATTTTCCGACACCGTGAACGAACGCGCGCAGAAAGGAATACGGGACACGCTTGGCAAAGAGCCCTCCCCTTTCCCGCCAGACGGCAAAACCAGTCTGGAACTGGGAACGGAAGTGCAGACAAAGCTGGTAGGCGCTCCGGTCAAAGGCGGCTTGATGGATTTCGCACCGGATATTGATCTGTA
>JAJDIC010000095.1 GCA_030266525.1 Desulfovibrio sp. OttesenSCG-928-G15
CAGGGCGAACCATTTTTATGGAAGTTTTGCTTTAATCTCAGGACAAAGACCGTCAACACAGTGAATTTACAGTATACTCTCCCATCCTCGGGCGAGGCTGGTGAAGCAGCTCGGCTCCAACCCCATCGAATACAGCCTTGGATAGTGTTGTCACGAGATGTCTTTTGTCCCTTGCCCGCGTTGCAACAGAACCCCCTCGAAGATCATGGGCAAAGAGTCCACTCCCTCCTGGTGAACCTGTCGCGCCTTGGCAGAGAAAAAAAGCCAAACTCGTGTCGTCGCTGTGCGTTTTTCACGAAAGCACCCCCCGTATGGGGTGCTTTCCGCATAATTCAACTCAAATCTGGCGCAGACAAAACCTAAGAGACTTTGCTGCCCGGGGGGACAGTCTCTCCCGGCGAAAGCAGTACAAGCCCATCAGGCGTGTGAATGGCCAGAATCATCCCCTGAGACTCAAGCCCGCGAAGGGTTCTGGGGGCAAGATTGGCAACCACGGTAACCTGTTTTCCGGGCAGGTCTTCGGGGTTGCAATATTCGGCAATGCCCGCAAGTATTTGTCTTGGGGCTTCTTCCCCAAGATTCACCATTACTTTGAGCAGTTTGTCCGCCTTGGGGTGTTTTTCGCAGCTGACCACCGTGCCGACACGCAGATCGAGTTTTTGGAAATCGCCAAATTCAATGAGGGCCGTCCCGTCTGCTGCCTCCTTGCTTTCTGCCGTGGTTTTGGCATCTTTCGGGGCAGCCTTGGAGGCCTGTGCCTTTTGCTCCTCCCTGCTGGTGCGTTCTTCCAGGTCAATGCGCGGAAAAAGGTTGGAAGAAGCGGCCAGGGGGGTACCCGCAGGCAGAAGGCCAAAGCTCGTACTTTCCTGTGAAATGTTTGCGCTTTCGGAAATGGCGGCAAGATTGAGGGGCGTGCCCAGTTGTTCCAGCATGAGTGCGGTTTTTTCCGGCATTACCGGCCACAGGTTCAGGGCGATTTTGCGCATGCATTCAAGCAGGGTGTACATCACGCAGCCGAGCCGGGCTGTATCTCCCTGTTTTGCCAGCGCCCAGGGCGCGGCGGAATCCACATACTTGTTCAGGGCGCGAACCAATTCCCACAGGGCTTCAAGCGCGGCAGAAAAGCGCACCTGCGCGAACAGGGTCTGGTAGTTTTCAAGGGCTGTACGGGCAACGTCCCTGATGGCCAGGTCCATGTCTGCCGGTTCCGCGCAAGCGGGTACGGCGCTGCCGCAAAACTTCGCCGCCATGGAAAGAACGCGGGAAAACAGGTTGCCGAGGTCATTGGCCAGATCGGAATTGATGCGCGTGACAAGGGCTTCTTCGGAAAAACTGCCGTCACTGCCAAAGTGCATCTCCCGCAGCAGGAAATAGCGGAAAGAGTCAATTCCGTATTTGACGGCCATATCCAGCGGGGCGATTACGTTGCCGAGCGACTTGGACATTTTTGTATCGCGTACCAGCCAGTAGCCATGTACGTTCAGGTGTTTGTATATGGGCAGCCCGGCCGCCTTGAGCATGGTGGGCCAGAAAATGGCGTGGGGCTTCAAAATATCCTTGGCAACCAGGTGTTCGGCTTCGGGCCAGTATTTGTCAAAGTCCGGCGTGCCAGGTCCGCCAAGGGCCGTGGTGTAGGCAAGAAGCGCATCAAACCAGACGTAACATACATAGTTGGCGTCAAAAGGCAGCTCAATACCCCATGTCAGGCGCGATTTTGGACGCGATATGCACAAATCGTCCAGAGCTCCGCTGTTCAGAAGGGAAATCACTTCCGTTCTGTAGCGCTCAGGCCGGATGAAGTCCGGGTTGTCCAGAATATAGTTTTTCAGCCAGTCCTGGTATTTGGACATGCGGAAAAAGTAGTTCTTTTCGCTGATGAATTCCGGCTTGACCAGGTGTTGCGGGCAAAGGCCGTTTTCCAGTTCCTTTTCCGTATAAAAACGCTCGCAGCCATAGCAGTAATGGCCGCCGTACTCGCCAAAATAAATGTCGCCCGCGTCATACACCTTTTGCAGAAAGTCGCGCACGACCTTTTTGTGCGCGTCCGAAGTGGTGCGCACAAAATGCGTTGGCCGGGTTTCCAGCTTGGGCCAAAGCGTCTGAAACTCTTCACTGATCCTGTCCGTCAGTTCATTGGCCGAAAGTCCGGTTTTTTCCGCTGCCTGCACAATTTTGTCGCCGTGCTCATCAGTACCTGTAGTAAAAATGGCGTCGCGCCCCATAAGCAGTTCAAAGCGCGTCAAACTGTCCGCAATTATGGTCGTATAGGCGTGCCCCAGGTGGGGCAGGGCGTTCACGTAATAAATGGGGGTGGTGAGGTAAAATGGCTTCACGCAAATCTCCGGATGCAGTGTTTTTCGGTGGCGATGTGTGTTTTGGCAGAAAGGCTCCTGCCGGGAGGCAATGGCTGGCAACGATCCGGTCTGAATAGTTCAGGCCATGTATTTCCCAGGCCGGTAACCGGGCAGTTTGCCGGAAAGCGGCCCTAGTCTTCTTGCTGGCGGCGGCGTTTTTGCTGCTTGTGCCCCTGCTCGCCTGTGGGGGGGGCGGTCCGCTCTTTGCCCATATCTGCCCTCGTTTGGGGCGCTTCATCGTGCGGGGGCCTTGGGGTGTTTTGCCCGGAGCGGGATTTGGTTTTTCGGCCCGGTTCGCCGGAACGCGGGTGCGAGCCCTTGTGCGAATCATGGTGCACAGGCTCTGCCCGGTGCGGTTCATAGGCGTCCCATTCTTCCAGCAGCAGTTCCACTTCTTCGCCCGTTTCGGTGAGAATGACAATGCTCTGGCTGAACATATTTGCCCGTAGTACTTTGACCGTTCCCTGGTTTGTTTCGTATTTTTTGCCAAGCTTGGGGCAGCGCCGGTTAAATTCTTCGTAGTTTCCCTGTTCAAAAGAGAGGCAGCACAAAAGACGCCCGCACATGCCGGACAACTTGGCCGGGTTCAGAAAAAGATTCTGCTCCTTGGCCATTTTTATGGTGACCGGGGCGAATTTACGCAAATAGGTGTGGCAGCAGCATACGGAACCGCAGTTGCCAAGCCCGCCGATCATCTGGGTTTCATGGCGCACGCCAATCTGGCGCAGTTCAATGCGCGTCCGGTAGTTGCGGACAAGGTCTTTGACCAGCTCGCGAAAATCTATCCGCGCCGGGGCGGTGAAGAAGAAAATAATTTTGCTTCTGTCGTGCAGCACTTCCACATCCACAAGCTTCATATCAAGCTCGCGCTGGCGAATGCAGGTTTTGCAAAAAGCAGATGCTTCCGCGGCAAGAATGGCGTTTTCCGTGTGGCGCGCAATGTCCTGGGCGGTTGCCAGCCCGATAATTTTGCCGCAGTGGGTTTCGGAAGATGCAGTATCCGGCGGGGGAGCGCCGTGGAAAATGGCTTCCACCTTGCCAAGTGCCGTGCCGTGCTCGGTTTCGACAACAACCTTGCTGCCCATGCGCACGGTACTTTCTGCATCCGGAATGAAAAAAACCTGCCCGGCCTTGCGCAGGCGAACGCCAAGAGAGCGGCAGACGCTTTTTTCGTGCACAGGGGAAGTGGTTTCGCCGTTACCGAGAGAGGTTGGGGCGGTTGGGCTCGGAGCTTCAGACGACATATCGTCTTGCACGTCGGTCAGCGCGCTGGCCTGAACGTCGGGATGGGGAGCGTCTGTCTGCGCTTCAAAGCCTTGTTCCGCTTCCGGGCCTCTCGGGGCGAAACGGGCAGGCTGCGGGGCGGGCCCGGGGGCGGGTATTGGCGCGTCTTCTGGCGTTGCCGGAAGGTTTTCACTCTTCGGCAATACCCCGTTTGCATCGTGTGTCACAATATATCTCCAGGCGCCGCTGGCGGCGCAGTGTAACCGCATCATTCGCCTGTGGGAAACGGCACCCGCAGGGTAGGGGGCCTTCACAGACGCCGAAAACTTTCGCTTTTTCCACGCATTCTGTCAATATTGGCGTACAGGCTACAAACAGCCTCGCGCAAAAGGCGGTGGCGGTTGGGGGTGGCGAAACCGGGCGCACTTTGCTGATTTCGCGGGAGAAACTGAAGGAGTTATCCTCCAAGCTTGCGGTATTATTCGGGAACAGGCAGTTGTCATTAACGCATCGGCATGGTACTACAAGGAGTGGGCAAACAGTATTTCCCTTTTGCCTCCTGTGCCACGTCTTTTTCACCTAGCAGTCACATACCAAGCGGAGCCAGAATGAAAGTTGAACAAATATCCATCTTTCTTGAAAATAAAGCGGGCCGCCTTGCCGAGGTTACCACGATTCTGGTCGGTGCGGGCATCAATATCAAAGCTTTGTCGCTTGCCGATACTTCCGAATTCGGAATTTTGCGCCTTATCGTGGACAACTGCGAACAGGCGCAAAGCGCTTTGAAGGAGCGCGGCTTTACCGTAGGCCGCACCGGTGTGGTAGCAGTAGGCGTGAAGCATACTCCCGGCGGGTTGAACCGCATACTGCAAATACTGGACAAGGGCGGCATCAACGTCGAGTATATGTATGTATATCTTTTGCAGGGCGAAGAAGCTATCCTGATTTTTCGCTTTGATCGGAACGAACTGGCGGTTGAAATTTTACAGCAAAATTCCGTGCATGTGCTTTCCAGTGAGGAAATTTGCGCCGGATAAGCAGGGCTGTTCGCGTTATGGCCCCTTTACCGCGTTTTTTCCGTTTCAATCCAGGACGAAAACACCAACCGCGCGTGTAACAACCTGTGCATCATCCGTAAGGAAAAGCCGTGCATCCTCCGTAAGAGCAAGCCGTGCACATCCTTCGCCGGTATTTTTCCGGGGCTTTTTCATGATAACCTTCTCCCGCTATGGCGCACACCCGGTGACATATGGCGTATTATCCGCTTTTCATTGATGCGGGGCGCATTGATGCGCTTGTTGTCGGGTGCGGAAGCGTTGGTAAACGCAAGGCGCAGTCTCTGTGCGCTTGCGGCGTGCGTTCCCTGGTTGTTGTTGACCCGCATCTTTCGGAACCGTCCATTGACGAACTGGCGGCGCTGGGGCCGGTAAGGTGCAAGACAGCGGATTTTGAACCGGAAGATTTGCAGGACCGCAATCTTGTTTACGCGGCTTCATCCTCGCGCGAGGTAAACAGCCATGTGACAAGACTTTGCAACGAACTCGGCATTTTATGCAACAGCGCGGATGCCCCGCGTGAAGGCTCTTTTCTTGTGCCGGCGCACTTTTCTTCCGGTGATATCACGGTTGCCTTCAGCACAGGCGGTCAAAGCCCGGCTTTGGCCAGGGTGCTGCGTGAAGAGGTTGAAAACCTTGTCGGAACGCGATACGCAGTGTTGTTGCAGTTTTTGGGCGTACTGCGCCCTGTGCTGCTGGAACAGGGGTTTCCTTCCGAACGCAATGCCGAAATTTTTCGGGCGATAGCCCGTTCCCGCCTGCCTGAAATGCTGGAACACAATGACCTTGAGGGCGCGGTCAATCTGTTGCGGGGGCTAACTCCCGAGGTTTTGCATCCCCAATTACGAGAATTGTTGTATGGAAGTTGAAAAATTGCTGTCGATTGGCGCTATTCTGCTGTATTCGCTTGGCGCTCTCGGAATTATTCTTGGAACCATGTCATCCCGAAGGCAGCTCAAGAATGCCGCCCATATTGTTACCCTTGGCGGGTTTTGTCTGCACAGCGCGGCAATGGGCGTTGCCCTGCACAACGAAGGCTTTGCCCTTTTTTCCGCCGGGCAGTTCATGCAGCTTTTGGCCTGGTGCTTCATCTTTTTATATCTCGCTGCCTGGCGTTGGCTGAGGTTGCCTTTTCTCGGCCTTACCGCCGCGCCGCTGGCTCTGCTTTTGTACATCCTTTCCCTGCGTGCTTCGGGCACGGGCAGTTTACTGCCGGAGCATCTTTCCGGTCTGTTTTTCGGCATGCACATATGGGCGCTGTATCTGAGCCTGGGGCTTCTGGCCATGGCCTTCGGGGCAGGGCTTCTTTTTGTATACACGGAAGGCAAACTGAAAAAAAAGATGCCTCTGGCCGGCTTTACCAAAGACATGCCTTCGCTCGCCACATACGATAAAGTGAACATGGTGGCAGTGCTGATTGGTTTTCCCCTGTTCACTATCGGGGTTATGTCCGGTTTTGTATGGGCGCCCATGGCTTCGACCATCGTGGAAAACCCCAAAGTTCTGCTTTCCCTTTTTGTCTGGATGCTGTACGCGCTTCTTTTCTACCAGCGCACGGCCCTGCGTTACCGGGGCAGGAAAACCGCCGTCATGGCCATTACCATTTTTTGCATCAGCGCGGTGTCCTTTGGCATAGATTATTCTGTCTCTCACCACAGCAACCAGTTCTTACCCTAACGAAGACGCGTTCATGAATACCGATATTACCCTTGTCGGGCTGAATTACAAAACGGCCCCGGTAGAGGTGCGGGAGCGCTTCGCCCTGACCGACCCCGCCATTCTGGAAAATGGTGTGGTGCCGCTTGGTTCGGGCGTTCATGAATGTATGGTGCTTTCCACCTGCAACAGGGTGGAAATACTTGCGGCGGGCAAAGCCCCCATGCATGAAGAACTTCTGGCCTACTGGGCGAAAGCCTGTGGGCAGAACACAGAGCGGCTACGGCCGTATTGCTATATTCACAAGGGGGATGCGGCGGTAAAGCATCTGTTTACCGTAGCTTCAAGTCTTGATTCCATGGTCCTTGGCGAACCGCAAATCCTTGGGCAGCTCAAAGACGCCTACAGACGCGCCCTGGAAGACCACCAGTCAAAAGTTATTTTGAACCGCCTTTTGCATAAATCGTTTTCCGTTGCCAAAAGGGTGCGCACGGAAACAGCCATTGCTTCCAGCGCGGTTTCCATAAGCTACGCAGCGGTTGAGCTGGCCAAACGCATTTTTGACAACATGCCCTCAACCCACGCCATGCTGATCGGCGCGGGCGAAATGGCCGAGCTTGCCGCCACCCATCTTGTGAATTCCGGTATTGCCTCGGTGCGTGTGGCTAACCGCACCTATGAGCGGGCCGTACAGCTTGCGGAACAATTTCATGGCAAGGCCGTTCACTTTGAAGATT
>JAJDIC010000096.1 GCA_030266525.1 Desulfovibrio sp. OttesenSCG-928-G15
CGGCCTGTTCAAACACAATTTTGAAACGCTACGCCAGGGAAAAGTGGACCCGGAATGGGGACAAAAGCAGGAATACGCCTTGCGAAGCCTGGCGCTTGTTCTGGAAAGAATCAGCACGGCCTACTGCCATGATCGTCAAGAAAATTAAGAACGAAAACAACAGGCCAAAAGCGTGGCAGATTGGCGACCTGGTGGATTACATCCGACATCCCCACAACAGGAACCCGCAGGAAAAAATCGAATACGCAGGCGGCAGGAATTTCATTTCCTCGACGCATACCGGGCAAAAGCTGGAAATGATCACCCTCGCCAGAGAATCCGTGCACAGCAAAATGCCGGTCACGCACTGGATATTTTCATGGCAGGAGGGAGAGCAACCCACCAGGGAACAGGTGGAGGAACTAATGGACGTTTTTCTGGCAAGAATGGAACTGGCCGGGCATCAGGCCGTTTACGGGCTGCATCACGATACGGACAATTACCACCTCCATATCGCCGTCAACCGCATGAACCCGGAAACCGGAAAAGTCGTTCAGCCTCACAAGGGTTTTGACAAAAGAGAAGCGCATAAAATTCTGGCGCTCATCGAGCATCAACAGGGCTGGAAAAGTGAAGAAAACGCACTGTACGCGGTTCTGGAAAACGGCGAACTGGCCAGGAGACGGAAGGGCCAGGAAGTTGTGCAACCGAAGCAGGAGGCGTTGGCTTTCGAGTACGCCAGGGGTGAAAAATCGGCACAGCGTATTGCCCAGGAACGCGGTCACGGCATTATCGAAAACGCGAAATCATGGGCCGAGTTGCACCAAGAACTTGCCGTGATCGGCCTGCGTTTTGAGAAAAAAGGATCAGGCGCAATCATCTTTGTTGGCGATATTGCCGTGAAAGCCTCCTCGGTTGACCGTGCTTTCAGCATGGGAAAGCTCTGCAAAAAATTGGGGGAGTTCGTTCCCGGCGACTACCTGGATGAGCCGGGAAAGCTTCCCCCGGAGCCGGTAAGTTCCGTCAATCTTGAGGAATGGAAAGAGTACCAGGCCGAACTTGCCAGAGGGGGGGAAGCCGCGCCGGAACCGGAAATAAATCCCGAACTGGTCCGAATGAAAACCCGACACAGGGAGGAACGGAAAATTGCCGTTTCCCGCTTGAAAAAATTCGGCCTGCCCGTTCTCAACATCGCCCGGTATTGTTTGAAGGTGCAGCAAAAACAGGAGTTGCGCCAATTACGACAGTCGCGGCGGAAACGAAAGAAAGGCGGCGGGAAACCGCGCTTTGAAACCTGGCTGCGCTCTCACGGCCTGCACATGCAAGCCGAGCGTTGGCGGTATCGGGCAAGACTGGATCAAGCGCGGAAGCCGAAGCGGCCACTGGAGGAAAACATGGGAAAAAGCACTGCGGAAATGAGAGAGTTTGAACGCTATGCCGCCGCCGTGGGCGCGAATCGCTACCGCGTAACCTGTATAAAAATGGGCGCTGACGGCGGCAAGAAAACGTTCATCCTCGACAAAAAAGACGGAGCGACCAGGGGATTCCCCCCTGACGAACTGGCCCTGCGTATGCCGGAAATGCTCAGGCTCCAGAGGCGCGGAGAAAACATCTACTACACTCCGCTTTCCGAGGAAAAGCACCATATCCTTCTCGACGACATGACGGCTGAAAGCCTGGAACGCCTGAGACAAGACGGCTTTGCTCCCGCTGTCATTCTGGAAAGCTCGCCGGGAAATTTCCAGTGCCTCCTGACCATTCCCAAGCTGCGATCCGGCTTTGACCGCGATGTGGGCAACCGGGTCACGGAGCGATTGAACCGGCTATATGGCGACAAAAAACTGTCCGGGTGCATCCACCCGCACCGCGCACCAGGCTTTGAAAACCGGAAGCTGAAGCATCGCCGGGAGGACGGCAGTTTTCCCCAGGTGCGGATTTTGTTCGCGGAACGCCGGGAGTGCAGTAAAGCATTGGAGTTGACCCAGCAAATCGACCGTGAATACGCCGATGCCGCCAAAGCACGGCAAGAGCGACCCCGCGTGGTTTCCAGCGACAAGCCCGTCGATCCGGTGGCGGCGTACTATGCCCACCTGGACAATATCCGGAAATATCTGGCCATAGATGACTATTCCCGCGTGGACGCCATGATCGCCCTACGGATGCGTTCCAACGGTCACAGCCGGTTAGACGTGGCCGAGACCGTGCGGAACTGCGCCCCCACAATCCGGGAGGCCAAAAAGGATTGGACGGGCCGGAACTGGCAGCGCTACGCCGAACGCACGGCGGATTACGCATTCGGCATGGCTGGTGACGTGGATATGGCGAAGAATGAGCGCTACAGAGAACTTTGGCGCAGGATTGAAGGCATTGGGGGGCAGGAGCGGAAAACGCCGAGAGTAAGGATGCGATAGGCACCAAATCCTGCAACCAAAATCCTACCAAAATCCTACATGTTGCTGTTCGTTGTGCATTTCGCTATGCTTAACCATACTCAGGAGATTTTTGTGAACCAAATCGTTGACTTGCAATTCTATGCCCAGATTCGGGATATTTTGACTGCGGCCCGCAACAAAGTTTATTCCGCCGCCAATTTCGCAATGGTGGAGGCTTACTGGCATATCGGCAAAAGTATTGTAGAAAAACAAGGCGGCGAAACGCGGGCCGAGTATGGCACCAAACTGCTCTCGGAGCTTTCAGCGCAGTTGACTGCCGACTTCGGTAAAGGCTTCAATGTTGTGAGTTTGAGGAATATCCGTCAGTTTTATTTGACTTTTCCAATTCGCTCCGCAGTGCGGAGCGAATTGAGTTGGACGCATTACCGCTTGCTGATGCGTGTTGAAAATGAACAGGCCCGGCAGTTCTATCTGGATGAGTGCGTGAAGTCCGTGTGGAGTACCCGACAGTTGGAGCGCCAAATCAACAGTTTTTTCTACGAGCGCCTGCTGTCCAGCCAGAACAAGGTGGCGGTGGCCGCTGAAATTCAATCTTTGGAGCCAGGCAGAACGCCGGAAGATGTGATCCGCGACCCGTATGTGCTGGAATTTCTTGGCCTGGAGCCCAACGCCTCTTTCTTTGAAAACGACTTGGAGCAGGCGCTTATTGAACACCTTCAAAAATTTCTGTTGGAGCTTGGACGCGGTTTTTCATTCGTGGCCCGTCAAAAAAGATTCACTTTCGATGGCAGACATTTCTATATCGACCTTGTTTTTTACAATTACTTGTTGCGCTGCTTCGTTCTCATTGACCTCAAGTTGGGCGATCTGACCCCCAATGATCTTGGGCAGATGCAACTGTATGTCAACTACTATACCCGTGAAATGATGAATGAAGGCGACAACCCGCCTATAGGCATTGTCCTTTGCGCTGATAAAAGCGATACGATTGTGAAATACACTCTCCCGGAACAAAACACGCAAATTTTTGCGTCCAAATACAAGCTGTACCTCCCTACAGAGGACGAATTGCGTTTGGAGCTGCAACGCGAATATAATGCGCTGGAAGCAACGGACTCCAGAGACTGAATATTTTCGTGGCAAACATGGGGGAGTCTCCACTTTATACTACATTTTAAGCGTACCCATACTGCCCTATTTGCCCTTTTATTTGTATTGTAATAATTTTTCCCCAAAGTAAAAAAATGCGCGGAAGCATGGCATCCATACTATCCGCGCAACACAAAACAATAAAATGTCGGCAACATTATATGGAACACCGGACACATTCAGATGTGAACCGGCATTCCTGTCAGGTTTTGGTTCTATCCTTTCCTTCTTTGGCTATCATGTATTAGTCGTAAAATCGTTGACTAAAACTCCCATCTGAACTGTAAACTTCCCGTCACGCCTTCGCGCTTGCCGGTGTAGCCCTGCACGCCCAGGTCAAAGGTCAGAGGCAGGTTTTGCGAGGGCTTGACGGTAAGGCCGAGTTCGCCAATGCCGGTGCTGCCTTTCATGTCCGGCGCGTCGATGCGGTTGCCGTTGGTGGTGGCTTTGGCCTTGCCATCAAACTCGTGTTCCCAGGCCGCGCCGATATACGGGCTGATGTATTCGTTGACTTCGTAGGCGAAACGGGCTCCGGTGCGCAGACGGTGCGAATCCACGTCCTTGAAGCGCAGGCTCTCGCCAGTGGAGAGGCTGGTGCTGTCGCCCTCCTGGCGGGTCCAGAAGTATTTTCCGTATACGTCCAGCGAGGCCTTTTCGTTGATGTTCCAGACGTAGCCCGCGCCCAGGTGCAGGCCGTAATAGGGCGCGGAGCTTTCGTAGTCCGCCGTGCGGCCGTTGGCGTCGCGCAGGTCGGAACTGTCGTAGTCGTTATGCACCTTGCCGGCTCTGGCCGAGACTTCGGCGTAGATGTGGCCGGGGCCGGTATCTGTGAAGTCCATGCGGCCAAGGACGCCACCGCCCAGGTAATGGGTGCTGCCGTCGCCGTCCACCGAGGCGGCGCCCGCGAAGCTGTTGTGCGTGTCATAGGAGCCGTTGCCGAACTCAAAGAACGCGCTCACGGTGAGGTCGCCGGCGCGGGTGTTCGCGCCCCAGGAAAGGCCGGTCAGCAGGCTTATGCTGTGCATGTCTACATGCGAGCCGGTATTGTAGCGCAGCATCCCGCCCGAGACAGCGCCGAAACCGGCCATGCCGTATCCGCCGCCTGTCCTGGAGGCTGTCCCGGCCGCCTGCCTGGCGGAATCCATGCCCCGTCCGGCGATAAGGTCGGCTCCTTGCAGGGCGAGAATCACACCGCCAAGATAGCCCTCGGAAAGCGCCTTGGCCTGTTCCGTGGCGCTGCCGGCGGTCACGGTGGCGGTGATCTCGTCCGTTGTGGCTGTCAGGGACAGATTATGCACGACGGTCGCGCCCACCTTGAGGATGCCGCTGCCGTCGCCCTGCGTGACCGTGCCTGTCAGGCCGCCCGCCGCCTTGAGCAGGGACAGGGTATCGCCTGTGGCGAACGTGTGGCCGCCAAAGACGCCCACGTTGACGTTGCTGCCGTCGACGTCCGCCGTGCCGGTGACGCCCAGCATGGAGCCCGCAACCGGGCCGGAGGCGATGAAGTTCAGAGTCGCGCCCCGGGCGCTGAGGTTGCCCTGGTAGGTCGCGCCTTCGCCCCACACGGTCAGGCTGCCGTTGTCCAGGGAATGGGTGCCGGCAGTGGCGTCAAAAACCGTGCCCGCGTGCAGGGTCAGGTCCGTGGAGGCCAGGCTGCCGCCCGCGCCCAGCGCCAGGGTGCCGCTTCGTACCGTGGTCATACCCGTGTAACTGTTGGTTCCGGCAAGGGTAAGCGTGCCCGCGCCGTCCTTGATGACGCCGCCGCCGGAAAGCCCGGTGGCAAAAATCACGTCCTGGCCGTTGGTGTCAAAGGTGGCCCCGCCTGTACCAATGGCGTTCAGCCTGTCGGAAATGTCGGCGGTGTTGCCGGAAGCCCATTGCAGGCCGCCGCCGTCCAGGGTGACGTTGCCCGTGCTGAAGTTGCCCGGGCTGTTAAAATTGATCAGCCCCTCGCTGACCGTTGTGCCGCCGCTGTAGGTGTTCGCGCCGGTGAGGACCAGCGTGCCGCCGCCTTTTTTGGTCAGCGTTTGCCCGTTCCAGTTTACGTTACCGGCCTCGTCGGCCAGGGCCGCGCTCAGGGTGAAGCTCTCGCCCTCTGCAATGGTAAAGGTGCCGTGCGCCGTGGAATCGTTCAGGAACCAGGAGAGGGTGGTGTCCACCTTGATGTCGTTGCCGTCCCGGTATGCCCTGGCGGTCAAAAAATCCACGCTGGTCTGGCCGGCCACGGTGACGTTGGCCGGGGCAAAGCCGCTTACGCCGCCGCTGGTGCTGATGACGGTCAGGGTGTTTTTCGAGGCGCTGTTATAGGGCGAGCTTTCATCCGGCGTGTAGCCGGTGATGTTCAGCTTGCCGGAAGTGTTGAAGGTTACGGTAGCGGCGCTCAACGCGGGGGTGGAACCGGCGGTCAGGCCGAGCGTTTTGTCGTCAGCTACGCTGACGGCCCCGGCGGTTATCGTGCCGCCGCTGAAATTGTAATCGCCGTTGACGTTCATCGCGCCCACCGTGACGCCGCTGTCAGCGACTGTGACCTTCCTGTACGCGCCGTCGTCCGCGAAGGTCACGTCGTCGCCGGTCTTGAAATAGGTGTTGAAGTTGCCGGTGGTCCAGTTGGTGTTGTTATCGGTCGTGTTCCAGTTGTGTGCGCTGGAGGAACCGGCCCAGGTCAGGGCGGTAGAGCCGGTGATGATGCCGAAGAAGAGCTTGGTGTCGCCGTCAGCCAGGTAAAGTCCGCCGCGACGGTCCCCGAGGGTGGCCTGTGCATCGACCATATCCAGGCCGGAAATAGCACCGCCGGTGCTGGAGACAAGCGTCAATACCGCAGTGCCTGAACCGCTCAAATCGCCGATACTGATGGTGGTCACATTGGATATAAACGAAATGGCGCCGGTGGCGGTAACGGTGTTCACTCCGCCATTACCGAGATTGACCGTGGCCCCGTCAAAGCTTGCCGAAGCAACGTTGAGCGTGCCAGTCGGGGTGACGGTTCCCTTGAAGGTGGCGGCTCCCAACGTCGTGCCGCTGGTCGAAGTGAGCGTTCCGGCGTTCTGGATGAACGTGCCGCCAAGGTTGTTCGTTACATGAACCGTTCCCGCCGCTTGCGTGAAGGTGCCGGTATAGCCGGACGAGTTTCCGGAAAGGGTCAGTACGCCGTTGCCGGATTTGTTGATGTTTCCCGCACCGGAAACGACACCGGAGAGGGTTTGAGCGCTGGTCTGGTCGAGGACCAGCGCGCCGTTGTTCTCTATGGCCCCGGCATAGTTGCCGTTGCCGAGCGTTCCGGCCCCGGAGAGAGTCAACGTACCAGCGGAAATGGTGGTTTTTCCGGTATAGGTGTTCGCGCCGGTGAGGACGAGCGTGCCGCCGCCTTTTTTGGTCAGCGTTTGCCCGTTCCAGTTTACGTTACCGGCCTCGTCGGTCAGGGCCGCGCTCAGGGTGAAGCTCTCGCCCTCTGCAATGGTAAAAGTGCCATGCGCCCTGGAATCGCCCAGATACCAG
>JAJDIC010000097.1 GCA_030266525.1 Desulfovibrio sp. OttesenSCG-928-G15
TACCAAGCTGATGGAGTTGGAAAGTACCGTCAGTCGCCATGACAACGACATAAGCATGATTCTCGATGCCCTACGGCAACTCGTTACGCCTCATGAAGTGGAAAAGCGCCGTATCGGCTTCTGACCGTCACGACTCTCGGGGTGAAGACGAAGAAACTGTATAATGGTGTTGAAGAATAGCCATTAAAAGGAATTGGGTTGCTTGCCCAAGGAAATATATGCAACATACTGTTTTGCTAGTGAATATTATTGTGGCCCTTGCAACTGGTTTCCTTGCAATAGCAACTTTTCTAGTTGCACGAGCGACAAAACAAGCTGCTGAGGCTACAGAAAAAACAATTGAAGCCCAATACAAACCATGGGTAGTCATGTACTTGAAACCTAACTGGCAGGGTGGAAGTGTTATCGACTTAATCATTGAAAATGTTGGATTTGGGCCAGCCTATGACATTTCCTTTTCACTACCAGAATATTTTCCACACAAGGCATGGGGTATAGTGCCAAACAAAGCAGAATCTCCAAAGAATTGGGAAGACGGACCATTGCGCCATGGTATGAGTTACTTAGCCCCTGGTGGCAAGTGGAAAACAATGTGGGGCCAATACGGAGGATTATTGGCGGCCCTTGGCAATACGCCGGTTGAAGTTGCGGTTCATTTCAAAACAGCTAAGGGAAAAATTGAGACTTCCCGTTGTATTTTAGATATTAGCGATTTCGCTGAGTATGCTCAGGATAACTTTGAAGATAAGGTTTCAAGGGTCTTAAAATCGCAGGACGAAAAATTCAAAGAAATAAGCGCGTCCCTCAAAAAAATTGCCAATAGCCTTGAACGCAAAGGTTAATATGTAAAATAGCCCCGGCCCCCCCACACACACGCACGAACGGCATGTATCCCCCGCCGCTACCTATAACCGAAGCTTTGCTTTACTATGATGGGTTCTGTAGAGATAATAGATAATCTGGAGGTTTTATGAAAAAGCAAATCACGGTGCTTGTGCTTGGATTTATGCTCTGGACCGGGACAGCGTGCTGTGCGGAGACACCACAAACAGAGTCTAAAAATACTACTGCGGCCGGGTATATAGAGCTTTTGAAAAAAATCTTAGATGATAACCACAGAAATATGCAATATGCACAAGATTATTGTCAGTCTCTTCGGGGAAAAAGAGAATTAAAGTTTTATGAACAGGCTGTTTACGATGGCTATCAAACATACTTGGGCGCTGCATATCACTTTGAAACAATTACGCTGGAAGCCTTCAACTACTATACCAAAATAGAAAAGGCATATGACAATAAGGAAAGAATGTTCATCTCGGCGTTGCAGCGTTATATTGAGGCGTCAATTCCAAGGGTCGTGCAACTCAAAAACAGCCTTGCTAAAGTCTTGGTCATCTCCGAGCAAGATCGTGCTCCCATAGATGGGACAATGAATCTTATGCAGGCTTATGTCCTTTTATTTTCACCCTCTTTATCTGACGATAAATAAGCTTGACCATTAACCACCACAGCGAGCCGATTCTAACGCAATAGGGCTGCCCGCTTCATAAACGAGCAACCCTATCATAACTACCGCGCTTACGGCGGATTTCCCGCCTTACTTCTTCTTCGGCTTCCCAAGCACCGGAGCCAGCGGACCGCCCTCGTCATCCACAAAGTAAGCCTCCGAACCATAAATAGTCCGCCACAACTGCGGAGACCCCAGCCCAAGGCTGAACATCATCGTGTTGAACAACTCCTTGCTTGCCCTGGCCGCTGCTTCCTCGTCGTCTTCGTCAACGGCCTTGTAGGTATATTCAATCACGTTCCAAGCGCTTTCTATACCGGCAAAGCCAACACTGCCGCCCATACGAGAGCCGTAGCCCTTACCCGTAGACCTGAGTTCAGCGAGCCGCACAGCATCCCGCGCAAAAGGAATGCCCATACTCAGGAACCCGGCAGCTTCCCAGGCGAAGTCTTCCGCTTCGGGCAACTCCCCATCCCTGCCGAGCGACAGCATCAGCGTTGTGAAAACAACGGGTGCAACCCATTCAAGGGCAAGGTGCTGTGCAAAGGTCTTGAAATCAACATCCGAAGCACCGCCGCGCAGCTTCTCTCTAAATCCGGCAACGAAATACCGTTTCCGGTTGTAGTCGTTCAGAGCAAAGGTCATGAAGGTTGTGGACAGTTTCATAACCCCGCGTTCACGCATCACGGCTGGAATGTCCATACTGCCGCCGCTGCCCTGCGCCCTGATAACCGCCTCGTCTGCCCGGTTCACCGCGTCGGCATCGGCCATGCCCGAAGCAATGGCGTTGTCATACGCGGCTACCCAAGTTGGGTAAGCCACCGCCGAGTCAAGGGCCTGGATAATGGCGAACTGCGCATTCTGCACTTGCTCCAGGGTGAACCGCTTGCCGAGGAAACTCACGCCGCTTGCACGCTCCGGGCTGAACTTGTCCAAGTTTTCCCTCAGCGAGGCGTCAAACATCCGTGCCCTGCTTTCCATGTAGGCACTCTTTTCCCGCACTGCATCATAGGTGTCGCTGGTGCGGGTAAGCATCCGGTACACGCCCTTCACGAACGCCGCGCTGCCCACTTCCTGAATGCTGTTGCCCACGCTGGAAAGTTGCAGGAACGCGCTTTTCATATTCAGGCCAAGCACGAACAGCGTACCGCGCTTCGCCATCCATTCAGCAACCTTGCCGAACTTGGTTATCTGCGCCCCCTCCGGCCTAGCAATACTTCTGAGCCACGGCGTCAGTTCGTTGTACGTTTCCAACCCAGCAGCCCGAATAAAAGCGTCCCGATATTCCGGCAGTTGCGCCAAGCGATACACGTCACGCAGTGCCGGGGCATGAGTGGCATAATGAATGCTATCAACAATATGCGTGTGAATGACAGACAGACCAAGCTTCGGCGGAAGTGTGCCGCCCTGGCGGTCCTTGGTGAATCCGCTTTTCGGCTTGGCAGACCGCTGCAAGGCTTCGTTGCGGTTAATGAGTTCATCCGCGTTTTGCTGCTCCGCTGCTTTGCGGCTGAACCTATGGTCGAATTGAAGCGGATAATACCCGCCCGGCAGGGTAACAACCCCGTCCGCCGCCTGTATCGTGATGGGCTGCGCAGCTACTTTGCCCAGGCCCACCCCGTGTATTTTTCTGTGAGTGGCATCAAGCTCCGGGTATAGTTCGTTTATCACGTCCCAGATACCCTGAATTCCGCGCCATTCAGCCACAGTGAGGCCAGAAGTAATCTTGGCAAGGTCGGCCTCGGTCCAGCCATAACCGCGCATCAGGGCCTTCATGTTGCCTTCGTTGCCCATATTCAGGGCAGTGGCCACAACCTTTTCATGCGTGAACAACCCGCCCCAATCCCGGCGCACATCGTCCGGCAGCGGAACACCGTCAATGGCGAAGCCCTTCTTCATCCCATCGCGGTACAGTGGCGCCAAGGCGGCGCCAACTTTCTTTTCAAACTCGCGCAGCATCCGGCGTTCCTGCCCAAGCGCGTTCTGCAACGGAACAACCACAAAGTCATGGTTCGGACCGGTCTTCGTGTTCTTGCCCCCGATGTTCTTGTATCCATCCAGGGCGTCGAACACATAGCGTAACGCGGTCAGATTGGAAGCAAGGCCACGGAATAGTCCTCGCGCCTTCCCTGCGAAACTGGCCCGGTCCTTTTCTGTGAGGTAGGCTTCCCCGGCTAGGTCGTTCATGGAGTCAACACACAACCCGGCAGCTTCGGTAAGTGTCACCTTTTCCCCGAAGGAAAGAAACTCGTTGAACCGCCTGCCCTGGTACGCCAGCGCCTTTACGCCTTCGTACCAGGCTGTTTTTTTAAGCGGGATAAACTTCAATACGTCATTGAGGCGAAGAAAGCCGGTTGTCGGCAATGTGAGGATAGTGCCTTGATTCATATTTTCCTCCAAATTTGCTTTGCTGGTTAAAGAGCGTTCGCGAACTTGAGGAAAACATAACGGCTTTAAGCGTTGCACAAATAAAAAAGCCCCTTTCGGGGCATTTGTTGATTTGCGATTTTGTATCGCGATTTCAATGTGCTGTATTTACTAGAAAAATATATATCTTAAAAATTTGTGTATCGATTTAAAATTATAATCCAATTACATTTTTTCTCCTCGTTTACGCTTAAACGACGCAAGAGTTGGCTCATCCCGATAGAAACGTTGAGCTGCTGTCTTCTGGTAAACACATGCTTTGCCTTGCCCAAGCATTGAGTCTTTCACCAATCCAACAAACTCGTCTCTGCCTATCTTCCCTTTGTTGAGGTGAAGTCCTGTCTGAATGTCCGCAGCTATCTTTTTACATGTCGCAATCGTTGCCTTTATTTTGTCTGTCTCTGGCCTGGAACCGCCTTGGGGTAGCACAGTATAGTCGTCTGTCCCGGTCTGTATTTTGTTTTTTACATTTTCACCAGTTTGACGAGCTTGCTCATGGCAAATGGGGGATTCTACGCCCCCGGTGGAATGTGGCGTAACGCTTGCAAGAACTGTCGGAGTTGTTGAGTGCACTGTTTTGATAAAATCTTTCGTGATGCCTTTTACTTCGGTAATCAGCGGGTAATGCGCTTTCTCAAGGGTTTCCACAGCAGCGTACTTATTGAACAGTAACGATTCGTGAAAGATTTGAGAAAAGAGGCGGGAGCTTTCATCACCATTGGGCATGATGAAAGGAGCACAAAATTTATCTACTGGCATACCCGCAGGCTCACCTTCATAGACACTTTCAAAAAGCTTTTTCACTGCACTGCTAAACTTAACACCATCGGCATGAACGGCAATAATTATCAGAGACTCATAAAGCCTATCCCTTTCATTAAATGCTCGCACAATCCATGACGGCGAATTTGTTGCCACAATGTCATCTAAAGTTGAACGCCAATGTTCCGGCAGAACTTCTGTCTGTGGTTTCAAAAAGTATTCTTCCATCATTCCCCAAGAAGGATGTATTGAGATGTGAGCCTGTTCCCCCAAAGACTGAACCAGAGATAAAATATCAGCTTCTGTAAGAGAATAAGCTTGTTTAAGTCTCCAAGCGGGAATCCATTCCAGTGCGAGTATCACGATAGTGCCTCCTGACGGCATCCTGAATTACTTCCCCCGGCAGGCTGTTCAGGTACAGCTTTTCGGCGCGGTTAATTACTCCGCACCTATCCGGGGAAATTTGGTCTACACTCTTGCGGTCGAGCGGGACGTTTGCCCACACTTCACGTGAGTGAAGTATAGTGGGCTATACTTTTGCTTCGCTCAAAGACTCCCGGCAGACTGCCCGCGCAATTCGTCCAGATAGTCGGCATACCTCTGCATCATCTCCCGCCGCTCATTAAGGTACTCTGCCCGGTTGTATACCATTCGGACAGAATCCGGGTCTTTGTGGGCAAGCTGTGCCTCCACAAGGTCAGGACGCACACCCATTTCATTGAGGCGGGTACTTGCCATGCTGCGGAATCCGTGAAGCGTCATGGTGTTCTGATCATACCCCATATCCCGAAGCGCATTGAGCGGACCGGCATCGCTGATAGTATCCGTTTTCGCCCGGATGCCGGGGAATAGAAACCGCCCACCGCCAGAGAAAGCATGCAACTCACGGAGCAGGGCAACAACTTGGCGGGCCAGCGGGACGCGGTGATCCTTATTTGAGAGCTTTCGAGTTTTCATGCGCTGCCTTGGTATGGTGAGCATGCTTTCCTCAAAGTTGACTTCGCTCCACTCGGCAACGCGCAATTCGCCGGGTCTGGTGAAAAGGTACGGAAGGATTTTCAAAAAATAGGTGATGGAAGGATAACCGGCGTAGTTGTCGATGGCCCGAAGCAAACGGCCTATTTCTTTTGGGTCGGTAATGGCGGCATAGCTGGTTGTGCGCAGCGGCTGCAAAGCACCAGTGATGCCCCGCGCCACGTTCACACTTACAAAGCCCTTGATGAACGCATGCTGAAGCACTTGCCCGGCAAGTTGAGTGAGCCTGTGGGCGGTATGTATCCTGCCTCTACCTTGCGCAGCCTGCACGGCAGCCAGAATATCAGCAGGGAGAAGTTCAGCCACCGGCCTGCCCCCAATGGCGGGAAAAAATACGCCTTCCAGATACCGGCGCAGCTTGAGCGCATGCTTCTCGGTCAAATCGGGAGCATAGGTGTTGAACCAATCCATTGCCACGAACTGAAAAGTATTTTCCTGCTTTTGCTGCTCGGCAATGGCGGCTGCTTTGGTTTCTTTTTTTTCAAGGCCCGGGTCGATACCCTGAGACAGAAGTTTTTTGGCCTGCTCCCGGCGTTCTCTCGCCTCTTTCAGACCTACGGTAGGATACACACCAAACGAAAGTCTTTTTTCTTTACCGCCAAAGCGATACTTGAGCCGCCACAACTTGCCCCCTTTGGGGGTAATCTCCAGGTACATGCCCCCACCGTCAAACTCTCTATAGGGCTTGTCTTTTGGCTTAAAAGCCTTGATGGCTGTATCTGTCAGGCGCATTGGGGGCATTTCCTTTTTGAGTGGGTGAAAATGCATTTATCCGACTCATTATGCCCCCAAGAATGCCCCCGTTTTTCGTGGCTGTCAACGTATCTTGATGAACCTTACCGAACCACAGGCAAAAGAAAAACCCGCTTTGCTCTAGGCTTAGCGGGCTTTCCCGAACGTTACCGTTCAAATTTGTGGTGCCGGGGGACAGGATTGAACTGCCCACACGAGGATTTTCAGTCCTCTGCTCTACCAACTGAGCTACCCCGGCATGTTGCGAAGAGAACTAGTAACCAATGTCTGCGGGATATGCAAGTGTTTTTTCATCTTGTCGGCAACGGGAAGAGTGACTATATTTCTTCGCATGCCGGAACTGCCCGAAGTAGAGACCATTGCCCGCACTCTTGCGCCCCGCATCCTTGGACGTAGAATTCTCAAGGTCACGGTTTTGTTGCCAAAAATGTTGCAGGGCGAGGCGTGTGTTCTGGAGAAAATAGCCGGGAGCGTTATCCGTAAGGTGCATCGCCGGGCCAAGCTGCTTTTGCTTTCGCTTGAC
>JAJDIC010000098.1 GCA_030266525.1 Desulfovibrio sp. OttesenSCG-928-G15
CAGGTTGGAAAGGCCCGAGGTGCATTGGCGAATGGTGATGCCGATTTCCGAATCGATCATGGAAGTGCCGTAGCCTGCGACGCAGCCTTCAATACCCCAGCCAAGAGCGGCAAGGAAGCCGAAGAACAGACCCAGGAACAGGTTGGCCGGGGCTTCTTCGCCAAGGCCTATGGAGCCTATCATGGCGCTGGCGGCAACGCAGATGGCAATGCCCAGCATCATGCGCGGGGTCAGGGCCTGTTTGAACAGGATGCGGGCCAAAATGGCCCCGATAGCCGGACACAGGGCACTGATGGGAACGATGATGGAACCTGCAAGCTGCAAGCCGATAACGTAGCAGGTGCTGGCAAGGGGGCCGCCTATAATGGCGGCAACGATCATGACCACGCCGGGTTTGGTTTTCAGGGTACGGAAAAAGTCGCTCAGTTTGCCCCGTCCTGCCGCGATAAGCAGTGCCCAGACCGCGCTGCAGGAGTCTGTAACCGCAGCGCCGAGAGCGCTCAAAAGAAACATTACGGCAAAGGGCGAAAGGCCGGAATTCTCGCCATACCACGTTTCCCATATGCCCATAGCCATGGCCAGGGTCATGAAGGCGGTGTAGTTGCCGTACGACATGCCCGACATGATTGCTGTAGTTACCCCCCGTCGCATAAATTGCGTATGAAGCCGTTTTCTGGCGTCCACAGCCGCCTGGCTGGGTGCGCTTGCTGCTTGCATAATGCCTCCGTGTATCTTGCTGAAGGTTGGCGGGAAGCACGCCGCTGCTTCCAATCAGGGCGTGGGTAAGCGTGCAATTTTGTCAAAAGCATAGCATTTCCCTTAAGGGAAAGGTCAATGCCCTTAGGGGAACTTCTTTGCCTGTGTACAGAAAACCTAAACTAGCAGAGGGGTTAAGAAGGTTTTTTTACGAAAAGGCCGCTTCGCTGCAAAAACGCCTGGCCCGGGCAATTAGCTCCTACGGCGGGCAGGATGCGAAGTATTTTCATTTGAAGACGCGTCATTAGGAAAAGTTTTCTTTTTTTGCAAAAAGGCTGTTGACCTTGCCCTAAGGGGGAATGCGTAAGGTAGATACAGTGGTATAGTATTCAGGCGGCTGACCCATGCATTTTTCATCACCACCAAAACATTCTTGTGGGGATTATATGAGGTATCAAGGAGAAGAAGCCCTCGGTCTTGTTGAAACTCTGGGAATGGTTCCCGCCATCTATGGTGCAGACGCCATGCTCAAGGCGGCGAATGTCCAGCTGGTTTCCTATGAAAACGTAGGCTCCACCCTGGTGACCGTCATGGTCAAGGGCGATGTGGCCGCCGTACAGGCCTCGGTGGACGCGGGCGCGTCCGCGGCTGCCGAAATTGGCAAGGTTACCGCTCAAAACGTTATGCCCCGCCCCATTCGCGGCGTGGGTGAAATCGTTATGGCCCACGCGGTGGAAGACGATGCGGCAGGCAGCGGGCAGGGGCGTCCGAAAGCCCTTGGCATGGTTGAAACCTTTGGCATTGTCTTTCTTATGGAAGCGGCAGACGCCATGATCAAGGCGGCGGACGTGGAATACATCGGCTATGAAAACGTGGCTTCCGGCTACTGCTCGGTGCTGGTGCAGGGCGATGTCGCGGCCTGCAAGGCTGCTGTCGCGGCCGGGGTTCGGGCTGTGGAAGAAATGCACGGCAACCTGTACAGCTCCTGCGTAATTCCCACGCCGCACCCGGACCTGCCAAAAATATACAAGCGGTACGCCCCGGTTCAATCATAAACGCCGGAGCGGGCCATGATTGCTGACAAGGATCTTCTTTCTATTCAACAGGCCAGAATTCTTGCGGAAAATGCCCTTGAAGCCCAGAAAAAACTGGCAAGCTTTTCTCAGGAAAAACTGGACCGTATTGTTGAAAGCGTGGCGGGCGCGGCGCTCGCGCATGCAGAAGAGCTTGCCGCGCTCTCGCATGAAGAGACGTATTACGGCAAGCGCAGCGACAAGTGTGTCAAAAACACCTTTGTCTGCACCCGCGTGCCTGAAGCCTTGCGTGGCATGCACTGTGTCGGCGTGTTGCGGCGTGATGCCGAAAAACGGATCATGGACATTGGCGTGCCCGTGGGCGTTATTGCCGCCATTTGCCCTGTAACCAGTCCGGTTTCCACCGCCATCTACAAAACCCTTATTGCCATCAAGTCGGGCAACGCCATCATATTCTCGCCGCACCCGAGGGCTGCCCGATGTATGACCAGAGCGCTGGACATCATGATCGCGGCAGCCAAGGAAGCGGGCCTGCCCGAAGGCTGTCTTTCCTATATGGGTACTGTTTCCAAAAGCGGCACCCTGGAGCTGATGAACCACAAGGCTGTTTCGCTTATTCTGGTCACGGGCGTGTCCGGGCTGTACCAGGCGGCGCGTTGCGGCGGCAAGCCGGCCATTTACGGCGGACGGGGCAACGGGCCGGCCTTTATCGAACGCACGGCAGATATTGATCAGGCCGTGCGCGACATTATTGCCAGCAAAAACTTTGACAACGGCATTGCCCCTTCGGCCGAGCAGTCTGTGGTTCTTGATGCCTGCGTGGCGGATGCGATCAAGGCCGCGTTTGTCCGCCAGGGCGCGTACTTCATGGATGACGAGGAAGCGCAGAAGATTGCCGAGCTGTTCTTTTACCCTGACGGGCGGCGCAAAACAGACATGGTCGGTGTGGACGCCGCCACCCTGGCCCGCCGGGCGGGTATTCACGCGCCCGACGGTGTAACGCTGCTTCTGGCATCACGCAAATACGTATCGGATACAGATCCGTATTCACACGGCTTTCTGGCCCCGGTGCTGGCTTGTTATATAGAAGACGACTGGCGGCACGCCTGTGAAAAATGCATCGAACTGCTGCTTTTCGAACGCAAGGCGCACACGCTGGTCATTCACTCCAGGGACGAAGATGTGATTATGCAGTTCGCCCTGAAAAAGCCGGTGGCCCGTATGCTGGTGAACACCCCGGCGGCCCTGGGCAGCATGGGAATCGCCACCAATCTCTTCCCCGCCATGACCCTGGGGTCGGGTTCGGCAGGCATAGGCATTACCGCCGACAATGTTTCGCCGATGAATCTTGTGTATATACGCAAGGTTGGCTACGGCGTGAACAGCTCTCCCCCATGCGAAACGTCAGGCTCCCTGCCTTTGGGGATTGATGCGCAATCGCTTAACCCTGAAACGCGCGAAGCTCTGTACAAAATATTGATAGAGGCCATTGAGGTTATTGATACATCCTCAGACAGGTGATGATATTTTTTTCTCTTACCAGGAGGCAGAAAAAGTGGATCTTCATGATTTTTCAACCAAACTTGCCGAAGCGACAAAAAAGCTGACTCCGTCGGAACGCGATGCCCTGAAAAAGATATTTTCGGGTGTTGCCGGTGAACTGGCGCGCGGCACCTATACACCGGCTGCGCCTGCGACATACGGCGCCAAAACCGGCGCAGGTATTCCCGACGGCCCGACCGAGCGTCACGTCAAGCTGAAACAGAACTTCCTTGTGCAAAAGCCCACCATCACTACCCACCGGGCAAGAGCCATTACCAAAATTGCCAAGGAAAACCCCGGCATGCCGAAAATTCTGCTGCGCGGCAAGGCCTTCAAGTATTGCTGCGAAACCGCTCCGCTGGTTATTCAGGATAACGAGCTGATCGTGGGCAACCCCACCGGCGCGCCCCGCGCCGGGGCCTTTGCGCCGGACATTGCCTGGCGCTGGATGGTGGACGAAATTGACACCATCGGCAGCCGTCCCCAGGACCCTTTCTATATTTCCGAAGAAGACAAACGCATCATGCGTGAAGAACTCTTCCCCTTCTGGGCGGGCCAGAGCGTTGATGAATATTGCGAGCAGCAATACCGCGAAGCCGGCGTGTGGGAACTTTCCGGCGAATCCTTCGTGTCTGACTGCTCGTACCATGCCATTAACGGCGGCGGCGACTCCAACCCCGGCTTTGACGTTATCCTGATGAAAAAGGGGATGCTTGACATTCAGAAGGAAGCGCAGGAAGCCCTTACGCATCTTGATTACGAAAACCCCGAAGACATCGACAAGATATACTTCTACAAGTCGGTTATCGACACCACTGAAGGCGTGATGATTTACGCCAAGCGCCTGTCAAACTACGCCGCTGAAAAAGCGGCCAAGGAAAGCGACCCCAAGCGCAAGGCCGAGCTGCTGAAAATAGCGGAAATCAACGCCCGCGTGCCTGCCTATGCCCCGCAGACCTTCTGGGAGGCAATCCAGTCGGTATGGACCGTTGAATCGCTTTTGCCGGTTGAGGAAAACCAGACCGGCATGTCCATCGGCCGCGTTGACCAGTATATGTATCCCTTCTACAAGGCGGATATCGAGGCCGGACGCCTCAGCGATTATGAGGCCTTTGATCTGGCCGGGTGCATGCTGATCAAGATGTCCGAAATGATGTGGATTACCAGCGAAGGCGGCTCCAAGTTTTTTGCCGGCTACCAGCCCTTTGTGAATATGTGCGTCGGCGGCGTGACCCGTGAAGGGCGCGACGCCACCAACGACCTCACTTACCTGCTCATGGATGCCGTGCGCCACGTCAAGGTGTATCAGCCTTCTTTGGCCACCCGCGTACACAACAAGTCGCCAGAACGCTATCTGCGTAAAATCGTGGACGTTATCCGTGCGGGCATGGGCTTTCCGGCAGTGCACTTTGACGACTGCCATATCAAGATGATGCTGGCCAAGGGCATCAGCATGGAAGACTCGCGCGACTATTGCCTTATGGGTTGCGTTGAGCCGCAAAAGTCCGGTCGCCTTTATCAGTGGACCAGCACCTCTTACACCCAGTGGCCCATATGCATAGAACTGGTGCTTAACCGCGGCGTGCCCCTTTCTTACGGCAAGATTGTATGCCCCGATTACGGCGACCTCGGCCAGTATGACACCTTTGAGAAGTTCGACAAAGCCGTGAAAGACATGATCTATTACGTGACGAAGTGGACCAGCGTGGCCACGGTCATTTCCCAGCGCGTGCACAAGGAACTGGCCCCGAAACCCTTGATGTCGATCATGTTTGAAGGCTGCATGGAAAACGCTCGTGGCGTGGAAGCCGGCGGAGCCATGTACAACTTCGGTCCAGGCGTTGTCTGGAGCGGTCTTGCCACCTATGCGGACGCCATGTCCGCCATCAAGAAGCTGGTGTATGACGACCGCAAGTACAGCCTGAAAGAACTGAACGAAGCCCTGAAAGCCGACTTTGTAGGCTATGACAAGGTTCTGGCAGACTGCCTTGCCGCGCCCAAGTTCGGTAACGACGACGACTACGCCGACTTTTTTGTGGGCGACATCGTATCGTACACAGAGCGCATTCACGCGGAATTCAAAACCCTGTATTCGCGTCTTTCGCACGGTACGCTTTCCATCTCCAACAACACGCCCTTCGGTCAGCTTACCGGCGCAACAGCCGGTGGGCGCAAGGCCTGGAAGCCGCTTTCCGACGGCATCAGCCCCACCCAGGGCGCGGACTACAAGGGCCCGACCGCCATTATCAAGTCCGTTTCCAAGATGTCCAACGAAGACATGAACATCGGCCTCGTGCACAACTTCAAGCTGATGAGCGGCCTTCTGGACACCACCCAGGGCGAAGACGCCATTGTTACCCTGCTGCGCACAGCCAGCATACTGGGCAATGGTGAAATGCAGTTCAACTATCTGGATAACGAAGTGCTGCTGGATGCCCAGAAGCATCCGGAAAATTACCGCGACCTCGTTGTACGCGTTGCCGGTTACAGCGCCTTCTTCGTGGAACTGTGCAAGGACGTGCAGGACGAGATTATCAGTCGTACTGTGCTGACCAAACTGTAGTCGGTATTAGCAGGGTCTGTTTCCGGGCATATCCTTTGTCCGGAAACAGACCCCGGCCCCAGGCAAACGCTTTGGCAGGATTTGGGCACCCCCTTGATGTAAAAGAGTTGTCCCGTGGTTGAAAGAAAAGCACTCATATTCAATGTCCAGAAATACAATATGTATGACG
This sequence comes from Desulfovibrio sp. OttesenSCG-928-G15, assembly GCA_030266525.1. The sequence goes on from JAJDIC010000098.1 coordinate 6,005, forward strand.
GACCAGGCGTGCGGACCCTGATTTTTTTCAAGGGTTGTCCGTTGCGTTGCCAGTGGTGTTCCAATCCTGAAAGCCAGTTGCGCCGTTATCAGGTGATGTACAAGAAAGACGCCTGTACTCACTGTGGTCACTGCGCTGAAGTGTGCCCCGCCGGGGTATACAAGCGCGGCTTTTTGCACGACAGCGAGTATCCGATAAACCGGGACGCCGAGTGCATAGGGTGCAGGCGCTGCGAGCAGGAGTGCCCCGCTTCGGCCCTTGCGGTCATGGGTGAGCAGAAAAGCATTTCCGAACTCATGGACATCGTGCTGGAAGACAAACCTTTTTACGATACTTCCGGCGGCGGGCTTACGGTGGGCGGCGGCGAGCCGATGATGCAGCCCGAAGCCCTGGTAAACCTGCTCCAGGCCAGCAAACAGAACTATGTGAACACGGCCATTGAAACCTGCGGCTACGCCCGTCCGGAAACGGTGGCCCGGGTTGCCGAGGTGTGCGACCTGTTCCTGTTTGACCTCAAGCATGTCGACTCCGAGCGGCACCATCAACTGACCGGCGTTCGTAACGAGAGCATTCTGGAAAATCTGGTCTGGCTGCTGGAGCACCGCTATAACGTGAAGCTGCGCATGCCGCTGCTGCACGGGGTGAACGACAGCGAGAACGAATTGCAGGCCGTGCTTGCCTTTCTGGCCCCGTACCGTGATTACAAGAACTTCAAAGGTATTGATATTCTGCCCTATCACAAGCTCGGTGTGCACAAGTATACCCAGCTTGGCATGGAATATCCGATTCAAGGTGAACCGGCTCTGGGAGACGCAGACCTGGACAGGATAGAGTCCTTTTTGCGGCGCAGCGATTTTCCGGTCGCGGTTATCAAGCACTAAGGTGCATGCTCTGCAAGGATTTGTCCGCAGATCCTTGCCTT
>JAJDIC010000099.1 GCA_030266525.1 Desulfovibrio sp. OttesenSCG-928-G15
CATGTTTGCCATGTATTTTCCCGTATTTAATGCTCCATGTTTTGTGATTGCGCAAAATTTTGGTGTTATGCAATACGGAAATTGCAGACAAGAAAACCGGAGCGCTGCATTAGCGGCGGCTCCGGTTTACAGCGTACTTAAAGGGACTTTCAGGCTCCTTGTGTGTTGCCTGAATTACATATGCTAGTTTGGCGTTGCGTAGAAGAGGGTCGTCGTGATCCCCGGGATGCGTTTTATAAAGCATGAAGCCCTGGCTGATGAATTTTCATCAACATACAGTTTGGCAATATGCTGGATGCTGTTCCAGTTCTCGTCAGTATCCTTGCATTGCAGGTCAACGACGAAGGTGTTTTCTCTGATCAGCCCTTGCGGAGACTGCCACTGCCCTCTGGCCTGGGTCATGGTCAGCCCGGACGGAAACAGGGGGGTGATATTGTTGTCCACAAACTTGGCGATGGTGTCAAAGCTGACCGGGGAAGCGCCGCTGCCAAGGCCGAAGTGCAGCCTGTACCAGATAAAATCTTTGTCAACGGAATAGCTGATGGCGTTTTTATTTTCCGCGCCGGATGCGGCTTCTGTCCAAAGCGGCAAAAGCAGACACAGGGTGCAGAGCAGGCAAAAGCCGATGCGGTTGCGGGCAGTGCGGCGCATGGCTTACCTCAGGCCCTTGCCCATCATGCGTAAAAGCCTGGCAAGCTGGTTGGTAAAGCCGGCTTCGTTGTCATACCAGATGACCACTTTGAGCATACGCCGGTTTATGACGTGGGTGCAGGCCGCATCAACCACGCCGCCGTAAGTTGTGCCGATAAAGTCGCAGGAAACGAGTGGTTCTTCCGTGTAGCCCATGTAGCCCTTGAGGGTGGTTTCGGAGGCCTGTTTGAGCAGGGCGTTCACTTCTTCCACGGTGGTGTCCCGGTCAAGCTCGCACGTGAGGTCCACAAGCGAAACGTTGGGCGTGGGCACGCGTACCGCCATGCCGTCCAGCTTTCCGCGCAGTTCCGGAAGCACCAGGGCAATGGCTTTGGCCGCGCCCGTACTGGTGGGAATCATGGAGACAGCGGCTGCTCTGGCCCTGCGCCAGTCTTTGTGCGAGCCGTCAAGGATGCGCTGGCTCATGGTATAGGAATGCACCGTGGTCATCATACCGTGCCTGATGCCCAGAGCTTCGTGCAGCACCTTTACCGGCGGCGCGAGACAGTTGGTGGTGCAGGAGGCGTTCGATACAATGTGATGCTCGTCCGGCCGGTAGTTTTCGTGGTTCACGCCCATGACTATGGTGATGTCCACATTGCTGCCCGGCGCGCTGATAATGGATTTTTTCGCGCCGCACTGAATGTGTTTGGCAAGGCCTTCCCCATCTTTCAGGGTGCCGGTTGTTTCCACAACCATATCAACGCCCAGGTCGCCCCATACCCATTCGCCCACAGGCTTGCGCGTAACCTCCACCTGTCTGCCGCTGACCATGAAGCCCTTGTCGTTGGCCTGGACCATGCCGGGGTAGGTGCGGTGAACCGAGTCGTAACGGAACAGGTGGGCAAGCGAGGGGTTGTCCGCCCTGGCATTGACGGCAACGATTTGCAGATCCGGGTCTTCGGCAAGAAGGCGTAAAAGATACCGTCCGATACGACCGAATCCGTTAAGGCCGATTCTCACAGGCATGGACAACCTCCGAAAAATAGCAGTTATAGCGGTGAAGCGGCAGGCGCAGCATATTTTGCCCGACCGGCGAAAAAACAACTGTAGCCCGCAATCATTTCCTAGGCAAGTGCCAATGAAATAGAGATGATGGACGGAAAGCGGGCCGACCTCCCCACGCCACCCCTCCCCGCCCCTCTCCAAACGAAAGGAGAGCGAAGCAATCTTTTTCCTCTTCTATCCCTATCAGCGAAACCCGGAAGAAATCGCCGTTTCCCCAGCTTGACCGGGGGGGAAAGAGCAACTACATAAAAATAACTACGTGCAGCATTCACCCTTTGCGTAAGGACCGCCCATGCGACTTTTGTTATTTCTGCTGTTTCCCGCCCTGGAATTGTACCTGCTTGTGAAGGTAGGCAGCCGTGTAGGGGCCTTCAACATGGTGGCCTGGGTCTTTTTGTCGGCCTTTATCGGCATCTGGGCCGTGCGCAACCAGGGGCAGGCGGCCTTGCGCAACGCCCAGGCGCAAATGGCCGAGGGCAAGGTGCCGCAGAACAATTTTCTGGAAGGAGTAATGCTCTTTTTCGGCGGTCTGCTGCTGATTTTGCCTGGTCTGATTTCCGATGTTGTCGGGCTTTTTCTTCTTGTGCCTGACATTCGGCGCTTTCTGGCTGCCAAGCTGGGCCTTTCCATGGCAGAGCAGCGAGCCGAACATCCGGGGCAATGGGGTGGAGCATCGCGGATCATTTTTTATTCATCCGGCTTTCCCGGCGGTTTTGGCCGGGGCGCTTCCTCAATGAATGGCATGAACGACATGGAGGGCGACAGGGGCGGGCCTTTTTTTGAACGCGGCCCTCGCGGTCAGTTCGCCGGAGATGATGAGGATGACAGCCCGAGACAGGCCACAATTATTGAAAGCACGGCCATAGACATTACCGCGAAAAGCGGGGGTGACTCGTCTGCCGGTTCTTCCGGCAACCCGTCCGGCGGTTCGTCTGGCGGTCAGGGCGCAGCCGGCTCCTCGCCCGATTGCGGGCGGCGCGGCAAGGAATAACGGCAGTATGGACGCTGACGGGCTTACCCCGCCGCCGGGTAAATCTTCCCGGCGGGTACTTTCTCCCCGGCCCGGCAGCGGAGTGAACCCGCCGCCTTTTTCGGCCAGGGCGTTTTCGCGCGGGCTTCGGAAAAAGCCGGAGTCGGGCAGGCCCATGCGTGACTCCGGTGCCTCCTTTCGCGGGCCGGTGCGCAGACGGGTCAAAGCCGCCCCGGATTTTTGGCAAAACCTGTGTCCCTTGCTTGCTGGCGGCAGCACCCACGCTTCGGGCCGCCCGGAATATGAAGATTCCAGGGTCAATCTGTGGCTGCTCGTGCTGGAAGCCAAAAAAATACCCCATGTGCTGGTGCCTAAAGACCGGACTCCGCCTCGCGGCGCGGTCGGGCAGATGCCCGGTTTTGAGGCGGCCATTTATGTGCCTCCCCTGCATGTTCAGGCCGCGGTAGCGGATATTCTGGCAGTGGAAGCGGAGCGCAGCGCAAGGCCCCATATTGTCCCGGCAAGGCAAAGCCTTCCCGGCATTCTTGTCTTTTTTGTCCTGCTTGCCTTGTGGCACTTGTACCGCTGGGACTATTTTCATCCGTCTTCTTCCGGGGCGGCTTCTCTTTTCCCGACCGAGCCTTCCGGCTGGGCTTCCGCCTTTGGCCTGGATGTGTACCGTTTTCGCGTTTTGCACGAGTATTGGCGCACTGCGACCGCCCTTACCCTGCATGCGAATGATTCCCACCTGTTCGGCAACGCAGCCTTTGGCGTGTTTCTGTTTTTTTCCCTGTGCAGGCGCACCGGGCTTGGGCTTGGGCTGCTTCTCGGCGTTATGGGGGGCGTGCTGGGCAATGCGGCCAATGCCTGTTTTCGTCCGGCGGGTTTCTTGAGCACCGGCTTTTCCACCGCAGTTTTTGCGGCCCTTGGCGCTTTGTGCTGTGTAACCTGCGCCGATATTGTCCGCTTTCGGAAAAAAAACGCCCGGTGCGCGGGCGGGCCAGGTAATACAGGCGCTGTAGCCGGGGGCTTCGCTACCACGGTTTTGCTCTATCTTCGTCCTGCCCTTGCCCCGCTGGCAGCGGGGCTGGCCCTTCTTGGACTTCTGGGGGGCGGCGGTGAAATAGCCACTGACTACGGGGCGCATATCTGGGGATTTTTCGGTGGTGTTGTGTGCGCTTTTGCGGCCCGGCCTCTGTTGTTGCGGGCGGATGAGCTTGCGGAGCGTACATACGCGCTGTGGCAGATTGCCCTGTTCACGCTCACCCTTGCCCTGCTGATCGCGGCGTGGTGTCATGCGCTTTTGTGGGGCGTCAGGTAGTGGCCGGGCAGAACGCGCCGCCTGTCGGGCCTGGTCGGCCCGGCAAAACGGACAGGTCGGGCAGACAGGACAAAGCAGGCCATTCGCACCGTGAGAGCTACGGCCCTTGGCCCGTGCGCATCGGGCGCAGCCTTGCCCTGCTGTATCTTCTGGCCTATGTGGTCGGGTATTTTAACGAAGTATACGCATTGGTGCGTCTGACCGCGCCTGACGTGGCCGCTGTATCGAGCGAGTTCTTTACCTGGCGCGAATATCTTTACGGCCTGTGTTCGCTGTTCTGCGTTATCCTGCTGGTGGCCCGGCCTGCCGGGCGGGGCCTGCTTATCCGGTTTTTTTCAGCCTGTGTGGCGCTTCTCAGCCTTTTTCCCGTTCTGCACCTGTGGTTCGTTGCCCCGAAGCTGGCCTTTGCCTATCTGTCCTGGGCGAATTACCTGTTGCCTCTGGTGTATTGCGCTGTTTCGGCCTGTTTTTTCCGGCCTGAATGGGCGGGCTGCTGCGCAAGCGCGATTTTCCGGCAATTTCGGGAAAGGGCCTGACAATTACAGTTTCCCCTTGCCATGGATGCGGATTAGGCTTATCTTCGGGGCATGGAACTACTTGATCAACTAGAAAGCAGAATCAGCGCGCTTATTTCACGTGTTGATGCACTGGCCGCGGAAAACGCCTCCCTTAAAGCGGGTCAGGCGCAGGAACTTGATTCCCTTGCGGAAGAAAATAACGCCTTGAGACAGGAGTTGGAGCAGGAGCGTTCTCGCAACTCCGACGCCCTGACTCGCGTTCAATCGCTGGTTGAACGTCTCAAGGAGCACACTGACCAAGAGTAGCCACCATGCACAGCCACACCCTCGTCGTGATGGGGATGGAGCTTTCGTTCAAGGCGCAAGCTGACCCCAACCGTATAGAGCGCGCACGCGTATTGCTGGACGAGCGGTATCAACGGCTGGCGCAGCATGGCGGAATGTTAAGCAAAGAAAAGCTCCTGGCTTTTCTGGCCCTTTCACTTGCCGATGATGTACTCATCATGCAGGACGAAAAAAAGGAAACCGGAAAGCGCGTACAAGAGCTTTTGGGTACTATAGAAGAGAAAGTTGCCGGGTGAACCCGTTGCCTTGCGGCGCGGATTGCACCTTATCCGAACTACCCTGGAGTGCGCGTGACGGTCGCCGTCGCTGGCCTCACAAGCATTTATTAAGGGAATTGCCGGTGAACCGGTGTGCATGCCCGACCTACTCGCAAGAGTATGCCATCGGGAAGCCTTAAGGTTCTCCAAATCTTCCCGCCGTAGGCATAGAAGGTCCTGCGGGAGGGCTCCGCACGGCTTCTCCGGGGTGTCTGTTTATCGGTGCATTTCTTCTCTCTGGCAAGCGCGTATTTTCGTCGCTTTGGTCCCCGCTTTTCTCCGCCTCTTTATGGCCGGTTTGAAAAGCGGGGTTTTTTTGTATGTTGCCCTTCATTTCAAACACATTGCCCTGCCGCCGTGCGCGGTTTGTCTTGCGGATGCGCTCCCTAAGCCGCCGGATGAAAGAATCGCATTGCGCGGCATGTCCGCAGCCCTGGCGCTGTATACTATATACTTGAGGTTATTATGACTGCTATGTCATTGCTGGTAGCCGTTGTCACCGCCGTAGTGGGCGGGGCGATAGGCTTTTTTATTCCCCGCTTTGTAGGGGCGAAACGCGTCAAGGACGCAGAGGAGCTTTCGCGTCGCATTCTTGACGAAGCCCGTAAGGAAGCCCAGGCCCAGAAAAAGGAAATCATCCTGCAAGGAAAAGACGAAGTGCTTGAAGACAAGCGCAGGATGGAAGAAGAACTCAAGGAGCAGGAACGCGAAATTCGGGCCAGAGACAAAAAGCTGGAAGAAAACTACGAAAAGCTGGAAACAAAGCTGGAAGGCGCAAGAAAGAAGGAGCAGGAATTCCTTCTTGTGGAAAAAGAGTTTGCCCGCAAGGAAAAAGAGCTGGAAGAACTGCACGAAAGCCTTACGCACAACATAGCGGAACAGGAAAAGCGGCTTGAAGAAGTAGCCGGTCTTACTGCGGAAGAGGCCAAAGCCCGCATTTTCCGTGATATTGAAGAAAAAACCCGGCATGAAGCCGGACGTATGATGCGCCTCATTGAAACGGAAGCGCGCGAAGTTGCCGACCGTAAGGCCAAGGAAATACTGGCCATGGCCATTCAGCGCTACGCGGGCGACTTTGTGGCCGAACAGACCGTAACCACGGTTTCGCTGCCCAGTGAAGATATGAAAGGCCGGATTATCGGTCGGGAAGGGCGCAATATTCGCGCTCTGGAAGCGGCGACCGGCGTTGACCTGATTATTGATGACACGCCGGAAACAGTTATTTTATCCGCTTACAGCCCGCTTCGCCGTCAGGTAGCCAAAATGGCCCTGGAGCGCCTTATTCAGGACGGGCGCATTCACCCCGCGCGTATTGAAGACATTGTGACCAAGGTGGAGCAGGAGCTGGAAGTGCATGTGCGCGAAGTGGGTGAACAGGCCACCTTTGACGCCGGTGTGCACGGTATTCACCCCGACATTGTCCGTCTTCTGGGGCAGCTCAAGTTTCGCACCAGTTTTTCCCAGAATGTCTTGCAGCACTCTCTTGAGGTTTCTTCCTTGTGCGGCATGATGGCTGCCGAACTTGGTCTGGATGTGAAAAAAGCCAAACGGGCCGGGCTGCTGCACGACCTTGGCAAAGCGCTTGACCATGAAATTGAAGGCTCTCACGCTACCATTGGCGCGGATTTTGCCAAGCGTTACGGGGAAGGGAAGGATATTATCCACGCCATTGCAGCCCACCATGAGGATATTCCT